>JAAYJY010000005.1 GCA_012522705.1 Syntrophomonadaceae bacterium
CTGGCTTACCAACGTTATGCCCGAAGAAACCGGCTTCCTGCCAGCATCCCCCAACCATCGCGGTTAATAGGTGATCCTGGCCCGTTCCCGCATAAAGTCGATCTCGCGATCGATATCACCCTGGATCTCGGCTATCCGCTGCTGGGCGTCAGGTCCCTTCAGCAGGCGGCTGAAACGACCCTGCTTCCACAGGTATTCGTCTACCGGGGCTGCTTTCCGCTTGCCATCGATGATCTGTGCAGTGGGACTGTTGAAGCTGATCTGACCGTTTTCTGCTTCCCATAACAGCCAGGCGCCGCTGCGCACCGCCATTCGGCTATGCTGCACGGTTTCCGCCATATCGAACTGCCAACCCAGATAACAGGGGGCCAGGATCTCGATGTATTTCGTCCCCCGGATGTTTTTGGCCTTGACCACCTTGTCATACAGGTCGCCGGGGTAAGCCACGGTAGCGGTAGCCACGTAGGGGATATGATGCTCCAGCATCAACAGGGCCATATTTTTCTTGGCCTGGAGCTTGCCGCTGGGGGTGGTAGTGGTAAACGTGCCTCGGGGGGTGGCACCGCTGCGTTGTACCCCAGTGTTGCTATAGGCCTCGTTGTTATAGCAAAAATGAATGATATTATCATTACGTTCGGCAGCCGCGGAAAGGGCCTGGAACCCTATGTCATAGGTGCCGCCATCCCCTACCCAGCTGAAAATGGTGGGCAGGTCGCCTTCCAGGCGCCCCTTCTCCTTCATTATTTCTACCGCGTTGCTGATACCGGCCGCCGAGGAGCCGGCGGAGGCAAAGGTGATGTTGATGCAGGGCCAGTTGTAGCCCAGCTTGGGGGTCATGCCCATGCTGGCCACCGAGCAGGAGGGGGTCAGCAGCATGATAGCGTTGGGGCCCAAGGCCTTGCCTACTATGCGCAGGGCCATGGTAGCCGGGCAGCCGCCGCAGGCGCCGTTGCCGCTTAGAACTTGCTCATTGTCGGGTAACTTTTTGATGCTGGTCGCCATATATCATCCATTCCTTTCATGGTCTGTGCTTAATTCATCCATCATGGCGCGAATCTCGGCGGCCATGAAGCGGCGGGTCAGGTCGATGCCGCCGATGCCTATCACCCGGTTCTTGACTGTAACATCATTGCGCCGGCCGAATAGGGCGCTTTTCAGCTCGGCTGCCAGGATCACCCCGGGGTGGCCGTAATTGTAATTGCGGTCCAGTACCATGACCTGGGCATTTGGAGGCAGGGCGTCGATAATATCCTCGGCCGGGAAGGGCAGATAGAGACGGGGCCGCAACAGACCTGCCTTGATGCCCTGTTCGCGCAGGATATCCACGGAAAGCCTTAACTCGGCCGCCATACTGTTGACCGCCAAGGCCACCACCTCAGCGTCTTCCAGCCGGTAGGTATCGATGGTGTCCCCATCCCACATGCCGGTGAGCTGCTGGTATTCCTGCGCCGCCTGCTTGACTACCGGGATAGCCGACTGCATATCGTCGGACAACATTCGGCGGAAGGCTGCATATTCGTTGGCCATGGTCACGTTGCAGAAGGATGATGGATGAGCCGTGTCCAACTGCCATTCCGGTTGAAAGGGGGGCAGGAAACGGTCGATATCCTCCTGGGCGGGGATGGTAAGAGGCATCAGACAATGGGAGATGGCAAAGCCGTCGAAATTGACCAGCACCGGGATGTTGATATGTTCTGCTACCCGGTATGCCTGCAATATGGTGTTGAAAACCTCCTGGTTGGAGGAGCAGTGAAACTGGAGCCAGCCGGTATCCCGCTGGGCAAAGGAGTCCTGATGATCGGCCCACAGAGTCCAGGGAGCAAAAACGCCGCGGTTGACGTTGCACATCACCACCGGCAGACGCCCCCCGGAAGCCATATGTAATACCTCATGCATATAAAGCAAGCCGTTGGCTGAGGTAGCCGTAAAAACCCGGGCCCCGGCGGCCGATGCGGCCACCGCGGCAGCCAACACGCTATGCTCGCCTGCGACCGGAATGAAACGGGCATGGAGTTCACCGCTGTCGACCATGCCGGCTATGGCTTCCATGATACTGGTCTGGGGAGTGATGGGATAGCCGGGCACCACATC
>JAAYJY010000058.1 GCA_012522705.1 Syntrophomonadaceae bacterium
ACTGTGCCCCCGAACGTTTCACCAACAAAGCGCAGCGGCGCCAGGGTTCGGCCGTTTACTATCTTGGCCGGGACATCCAGCTGCGTGACCTCGCCGTTGATAGTCGGCGTTGTCGACCCGACATGAAGGACCACGATTGTATCGCTTTTTACTGCGGTTGCGCTATATGTTGCTGGATCCCAAGTGACCGTGGCCCCCATCTCCTCAAAAATGGCCCGGAGAGGCACCAGGGTGCGTCCGTTTTCGATCATCGGCGGCACTTCAAACGCCAACTGGCGTCCGTCCAGGTTAACGGTAGGGGCGGCTGTTGCATTGGGCGTCCAGCAGCATACTATAGCAAGCAATATCAGCCCGATGATCCAATTTGTTTTTCTCATAACATGCTCCTTACTTTTTACAAACTTTACAGACAGTAATGCTCTCGTACTGTAATTCTGTCGAATCATAGAACAGCAGGCTCTATTTAATAGCGGCGAAATCGTTCACAGAACAACTCTCTCCATAAATAATTACTTCTTCTACTATGATTTCCCAAATACCTGCAAGAAATTGTATATTCTCCCTTTGTCTATTGAAAATCAAAACGCGGACGGCGAAGCGAAAAAAAATGGAGCTTCGCCTGAAGCGGCAACGGTGCGGAGGGGAAAGCCAAGCCGGAGCAGGGAGCGACGTGCGGAACTCGGCAGCGCCCGACCGCCAAGCCGAGTGAAGCCGCTCCATGATCCGGGGAGCCAGGCCCCGACGCTTATAAGGGGACACTGTCCCGCCGCGCGGAACCAGACCGCCAGTTGCAAGGGGCGTGTCCCAGCAGGGACCGGGTACTCCAAGAATCACAGGAACGCCGGAAAGGCTGCATCGCGTGATTCCCTCCGGGAACATGATGCCGGCCACCGGTACAACAGCGCAGCCGGCAGGATGTTCCTCGACCACGAGCGGCAGGCGCTGGCGGAGGGCCGCGGACGTCCGGCGATTCCCCGACTCGCAAGGAAGAGCGTACGGTAGCGGAACTCCGCCTGGGCCGGAGCGGGTTAGGGCCACTGTCCCGCCGCGCGGATCCAGCCCGCCTGGTGCAAGGGGCGTGGCACTCTACATGGCTAACAGGATCAGGATGTCAGAGCGGTCCATCCGATAATGGACGTCGGGGAGCTGATGCCGAAACTGGAAAAAGCCAGGCGGCATGAGCGGGCGGCAGCTGAGGCAGCAGCATGTCCCGGGCGGTGACCAGGATTATAATAGCAGCGGCTGGGGCTTGATGCGCCGGGGTAGCACCTTCGGATAATAGTTAGATTATGTAAATTGCCCCCTGAGCACAGGAGGCAGTTCCGAAGGTTCATACATAATCTATATTATCAGACGGTGCGGTGCTCCATGGCGGTCCATAACCCGGTGAGCATGGCCGCGCAGGCTTTGAGCGCAAGGTATGAAGGAAGATCTGGCCGCAGCGGCATCACCGAGCGGAGGGGAAATATGAGCCGGACCAGGGAGCGATGTGCGGAACTCGGCAAGGGTGGTACGTCGGGCCGAGTGGAGCCGCTCCCTGATCCGGGAAACCAAGCCCCGGAGCGGGCTAAGGACACAGTCCCGAAGCGCGGATAAGGTGACGCCGGGTGCGAGGGGCGTGTCTCATTTGGGACCAAGTACACTAGAGATTCAAAGGAACTAAACCTAGGCAATCCATCCCCGGTCTGCCTCCGGGAACATGATGCCGGCCACCGGAACACTACCGCAGGCGGCAGGATGTTCCTCGACTGCGAGCGGCAGGCTCTGGTGCAGGGCTGCAAACTCCCATTTGAGCAAAGCGGAACTGCGCCCGGGCCGGAGCAGGCCTGGTTTTCAAGCGGCACTCTCACCTTTTGCGCATTATGAAGCGGGCTTATTTCCTTTTCTATTCAGCAAAGGTCCGTGATTTTTAATCATTGCAGCTTCTAGTTCAAGCCTTCCAAAATATACTGGCTTCGAAACATATTGGCATTGATTAATGAACTTATTTATCTCCTCGTCTTCCTTGTCTGTAAGAAAGGCTTTCTTTTTATCACTTGATTTAAAACCCAGTTCCGTCTTGCTCTTCAAAGAGAATCCGAATAGTTGGGCTGCTACCTGCCGGCGAAAAGCTGAAAATCTGGTTTTTCTGCTATGCGTGTCATACCGTTCCGAAATATTTGTAGACTCACCTACATAAATCAAATCGTCTTGGGGACCGAAAACCATATAAATCCCAGGATCTTGTTTGACAGTGGCTTGATTCCAAGATTGCGGCCTTTCGGAAAACACTTGGATTTCCCCCTGCCTAAGCAGTTCGGGAGCCAATTCCTGTGTTTTTTCCCAATGGAACGGCATATCTGCCTGAACAAAATGCTCCCGTTTATCAGTCTGAAACCTGTTCAATGGTGCTGGGAGATTTACTATCCCAAACTCCTCCAACTCTTTTCTTCCTACGGTAACCTCCATGTGTTGGTGCTTAAAGTCGTCCATGGTGAGGTCAGGGGGTAGATTCAGCTTGCTCCATAGTTTTCGATAGTTTCTTAAAAAAGTGCTTCCTCTATAATGTCCCTGCAACCTTTTGTTGACATTTGCGGCTTCCCCAATATAAAGCGGATTCTCTTGATAGGAAATTATGTAGTTACCTGGTCCTTCCATCCATTTACCTTTAAATTCGCAACAGGGCTGCGATGTCAGATAATTAAGCCCTTCGTATAAAACAAGGTTCGAATTTACCTGGAGGTAATCCCAGGTAAATAAGTCGGGTGCGCCACATTCCACTTGTTTGCACTCCTCGACTGTATCAACGGGATAAACCATTCCCCGTTTTGCTTTAACGGTATCAACGATTGTCCGTATCATGTTCCTCAATTAATTAATCTTCCTTATCTCTTTTTGCAGCTTTGAAAGGTCTTCAAATTTATTTGCACAAGCTAGTTTACTTTTTGCTTCGCCCAGTTCTTCTTCATCCGCACAAAACAGCCGACAATACGCATCGGCCTCAATTAAATTACCCACCATTTGGCTAGCAAATGCCATATTGAGCGCAGCCAGTCTAAACTCAGCCGATGTTACATCATGGAATCTCTTATAGATTTCGAATATTAGCCGACAAAAAGGCTCTGCAATGCTATACTGTTCGGTCCTTAAATATAATCCAGCCAACCCGATAACACATCTAAAAACTAGTGGTTCGTTCCCCTGGATTCGCTGCGCCCCTTGCATTACATGCTTATACAACCGTTCCGCATAAACAGTCTTGTCTAGAACAAAGTAGACGTTGGCCAGTTCGTAAAGGATATACAGTGAGTC
>JAAYJY010000059.1 GCA_012522705.1 Syntrophomonadaceae bacterium
GAATAAGATAAAAGATGGAGCGGGAGGCTTAGGTGGCTTTGTTAACGAGCGGCAGACCGTTGCGTACAGATAACCGCTGTTATTCGTGCCTATGATCATATAATCATCGTCACTTCCGGCACGTGCATACCACAGCACTTTGTTTTTGGGTCCCGTCGTTTGTGCATATCGCGGTATATAAACCATTTCCACGGTCCAGTTGTCTTCAGTTATACAAGCGGCAGGCAGAGTAAGTAGTTCTCCTGCGCGCGTACTTCCACCCTTGTGCCAGGAAGTCATAAATGGCTTGTTCTCAGCCTGAAAGCAATCCATATATATGGTAGCTGGATTGGAAACATCATATTGAACAACTTCCATACAAGTATCGCCGGCTCCATGATATGTAACGGAATATCTTCTCCACTCATCGGTTAGGTTGATGGTGTTACTCTGTGCCTTCCATTCCCCGTCATCTAGCGAAACCCCTATCCTGCATGTTCCGGAACCTTTCAAATAAACAGAATAGGTAATTGTTTGGCCATTCTCAATATCAATCGTTCCTTTAGTTCGTATGCCCCTGAAACTATCAGCATTTGCACCCACCCATTTCAAGCAACTGGAGCCCAGCTTATGTTCAGTCGTATCCAATGACATATTTCCAGAATTATATTTGTTAAGACTGAATCCTGATATATGACTAGCATCGCTTTGGGTTTGAGAGAAATAATTTTCGGTTTTTTCCTCAATAAGTATTCCGCGCCTGAATTCTCCATCCTCAAAACGAGGGTGATCTTCGTTAACTACACTTCCATCCTGGTCATAAGCTACCCCTCTGCGGGCAAACGTGGCCGTCAAGGGTACGGTACTAACTCCGCCTCCGCTGGTAGCACTATAGGCCGTAATCTGCAGATTGCCATCCATCCCCATTTTACAGGAAGTAGCTCCATCAACCGGCAATGGTTGGTTGCTGTAATAAGCGCCTTGATGTTCCTCTATAGTCCTGGCTCTAGTAGATATGCGCAGGTCGTCAATGATTCCGTTGCATTGCCGGCTAACCCCCGAAGCTCCAATATACATTATCGATATGCTATTTGTTGGTTCAACATAGGGTGTATGACTTTCGATTTGTTCACCGTTAATGCCAAGCCAAATATTGGTTCCGTCACCGGCAAACATAATGCTGTATGTTGAGTCAAAAGCTGGTTTTATGTCACTTACGATTGAATAAGTATTCTCTCCGTTTATTACCGAACCATATATATAACCGCTGGGATCAATGCCAAGAACATAACCTCCCGCCTTCCACAATGTACCTCCTTGGGTGCTGACGTCTCTGTCATCATCGGTGATGAATACTAATTCTACTGTCCAATTGCCTTTATTGAACAAATCCATTGCAGGAAGTGACATTGACTCAGGTTTACGGATGCCGCTACCACCGCCTTGATGCCATTGGGTAGCGTAACCTTTTTTCTCTAATTGACATTTTCTCGGTGTTCCACCCGATGGTGTAAACGTAACCTTGTCATTTGATACAGTGAAAGTTAGACTGTTGCCTACTGTTACAGTCCCTGTGGCACCACGTGACAGCGTAAGTTTCCCGGTTCCTTCCTTTATTGACACGGTATAAGTGCCGTTTAATGTATCACTGGTCCACGATGAGGTAAAGTTTAATGATCGTGATTCAGCAAATAATTGGGTAGTTCCCTCTTCAATTGTTATTCCCTGCCCGAATCTCCCCTCTTCATAACGCGGTGTATTATTAGGGACTATGGTTCCGTCTTGCCTGTAGGCACTTGAACTGCGTTCAAAGTGAGCATTGGGCAAGTAAATGCTGGGATCAATAATTACCGGGTACACTGCTTCAGCCAGCCATTCCGGGGCAACTGTAAGTACCAACTCTCCTGCTGATGAGAGACTAGTGTGGAGCGAATCGCAAATATCCCCCTCACTATCTAATGCATAGGATTTTGCCATATAGAAAACTGGCTGTTCGGAATCCGGTTCTGTAAACTGTATTTCGCCTTCAGGCATGATCTCATAGTCTGCATTGTTTAAGTCCAGCATAAATGAGAATTCATTCTTGCCCTTGAATTTATGTATAATAATTTCTTCTTTAAGGCTGTAGTCTTCAGCAGTATATTTATATTGTTATATCCAACCTCCGATATACTATTCGACGAGGTATTCTGGCAGCCTTTTTTCCCAAGATATCTTTTATCGACATAATCAACTGTTGTTTTTGTTTAACCGACAAACGTACTCAATATAATAATGGAATTAGTATTCATAATTTCGCTATTCAGTTTGAATTCAATTAGCCTGAGCCACCTATGGTGAATAAACGGCTTTCGGTATCCTCAGGAAAGCCCCCCTTACGGATATTGTTTTCCCGGCGGGGGGCTTTTTGCGCTTGGTCATTGTTATAATAAAGGGCAAGAGGTGATGAACAGTGTATAAAGAAATCGAACGGACCGCCCTGATGCTCAAGACCTCCAGAAACACGGTGGTGGTTACCGGGGCCGGGATCAGCACCGAAGCGGGCATCCCTGATTTTCGGGGCGAGAATGGCATATACCGCCGGTTGGGCGAAGATAAGGTGATGGAGATCATCAACAAGGACTGCTTCAATAGTAATCCCGACCACTTTTATCTGTTCTACCGCCAGAATTTTCAGTCTTACGCCGAGATACAGCCCAGCCATGCCCATTTCGCTCTGGCCGAGTTGGAGGAGCGGGGCCTGGTCAAGGCCATCGTGACCCAGAACATTGATGGGCTCCACCAAAAGGCGGGCAGCCGCAGGGTATATTCCATTCACGGCAGCGCCGACCGCTACTATTGCACCAACCGCTCCTGTCAGCAGGGATACGACCAGGAGTATGTAGACAGCTATCCGCTTACCGTTCCCTGCTGCGAGACATGTGATGCCATCCTGAAACCGGATGTGGTGCTATTCGGCGAACCGATCAAGAACTACTACGATGCCGTGCATGCAATATCGGGAGCCCATCTGTTGGTGGTGATCGGTTCTTCGTTGACGGTTTATCCTTTGGCGGGTTTTGTAAGGGATTACTGCAACTCCAACCAGGATTTGATCATAATCAACAAGGGACGGACCGAGATGGACTATGCCGCCACTCTAAAGGTCGACACCAATCGTACCGGTGATTTCCTCAACCAGGTCCTGGACCGGCTCTAATATATGGATGGCTCAGCGAGGGGTCTGATGAGGGTCAGGAAATGGGTGAGGATCAGGGCCGTCAGCCCCCAGATGACGTATTCCTGCCAGATGTAAAAATGCTGGGGGTAATTGGCTTCCCGGAAGGGATACTGGCGTCCGTGCGGTATCAGTTCGTAGGGAAAATCCTCCGGGGCGTCCATTTTAAAAGCCAGGTTTTTCCGCATCGGCTTATTGTGCAGGAGGTAATCCAGAGGGACATAGAAGATCTTCTCCACTTCTTCCAGGTTTATATGGATGCGGTGGTTGTCTTTGATATAACCGAGATAAGGATATACTATGGCGCTGAAGGGGGTGATAAGCAGATCCAAAGGTGCGATCACCTCCAGGTCCTGGGGCTCCAGCCCCAGTTCTTCACAGGTTTCGCGGACCGCAGTCATCTTTGGATCCCCATCATTGTTCTCAATCCCACCCCCGGGGAAACAGATCTCTCCCGGTTGCCGGTTGAGATGTGGAGCCCTCTTTTCGAACAGAACCGAAAGATCACCTCCAACCTCCACCAGCGGCAGCAGCACTGCTGATTGGTTGGCTTGTTGGTGGCCTATTATCTGTGGTTGACGGCCTTGCAGGGCCTTGATGTTGTCGGGTAACATTGTTTTTCCCACCTCCGCGGATGTAGGTAACAGGGTGTTTCACTTTGATTATCAATTGATTATCTAAATCTTGGGTATTCTAAAATTGCTGACCATTAAGAACGCCAGCAAAAGCACCAGTAAAAGGGCCAGGTAGCTGTTTATACCGGCGGCTAGTAAAGAAAGCAAGGCCATCAGCAGCCCGGCCATAGTAATAGGCAGGCCAATGAAATAGTCGGAGATATTTAAGACATTGAAGCGCGCCAGCCGGAAAGCGCCGCACATTATATATATCAGGGCCGCCGCCACCCCTAACCACAGGGGCAGATCATAGAGCAGCTGGGCATAAA
Organism: Syntrophomonadaceae bacterium; assembly: GCA_012522705.1. Taxonomy (GTDB): domain Bacteria; phylum Bacillota; class Syntrophomonadia; order Syntrophomonadales; family Syntrophomonadaceae; genus PHAA01. The sequence goes on from JAAYJY010000059.1 coordinate 4,140, forward strand.
TCAGAAGAGCCGGTGCAACTCCGAAGGACACCAGATCACACAAGGAATCGAGCTGTTTGCCGATATCCGACATCACGCCGAATTTCCGCGCCACCCGCCCGTCCAGACCATCCATGAATACTGCGCAAAATATAAAAATGGCGGCGAGGGTGTAATTGCGTTCCATGGTTTGGATCAGGGCCAGCGAACCGAAGATGATGTTAACCAAAGTTATGATGTTGGCGCTTTTATCCATCAAGTTTGGCAATCAGTGACTCCCCTCCTCTCACCTTCTGCCCGGGAGCAACCTTTATCTCAGTCCCCAGTGGCAGGTACAGCTCGGTGCAGGATCCAAAGCGTATCAGCCCGAACCTTTCCCCCCCCTGCAGGTAATCCCCGGGGCGCACCCAGCATACCAGGCGGCGGGCCACCATACCGGTCACCTGTACCACCAGGATTTTTCCCCACTCGGTAGTCAGGCCCACATAGTTGCGGGCGTTCAGTATCCCGGCTTCATCCCGGTAGGCTGCCAGGTATAATCCCGGGATCCGTTTGACCCATTCCACTCGGCCGGCGATCGGCGCCCGGTTGACATGCACATTGAACAGGCTCAGGAAAATCCGCACCCGGACCGCTTCCGACTGCATAAATTCATTCTCGGAGACATTGATGATGTCCATTACCCGGCCATCGGCCGGGGCCACCACATTGCCCTGTTCTCCGGGAATAACCCGCTCAGGGTTGCGGAAAAAGAAGATGCTGAAAAAGGTCAGGAGCAATCCCAACAGAGCTCCTATCTCATTGGTAAACACGTATAACAGCCAGGTCATAAGCGCAAACAATAATATGAATGGCCAGCCTTCCCGCGCCACTGGTTCCCGGTGGGACATAATATACTCCTGCTACTATCTTATTTACATCCGCACAAGGTATACGTGTCTTTTTATGCATGCGGCCTATATTTACACAATTTTAGCCTATATACGGGCAATATGTAACCGAACTCTTGTTCCCTGTGCGATAACGGGCCCTTCATGCTTGGTTTGCCCACTTATGCTCATCCCAGGCACAGACCATCTCTCCGGTCAGGTCCAGCACCTGAACAGCAGTCCGGGTGACCGGATCATAGATGAAAATTAGCTTCGTTTCCCGGGCGGCGCCTTCATGATCTGTAAAACGGAAAAATTCAATATGCAGCAGTTTTTTGATTTCCCGGCGGGACCTGCCCTCCAGTTGGGGCAGCCAGCGGTGCACGAAATCCTTGTTCCGGGTGTATCCATATAGGATCTGGTTGATGTCGTCCGGATTATGACTGGTCAGCCCCTTGGGCAGCGTGTAACGATGGTTGTGAAGGAGATAGTCATATTTGAGCCGTTCATCTACCTGGTCAAGGTGGACGGGATGATGGTGTTCGATGAAGCTACCCAGAAATGAATATAGCGCTTCCTTCTTGTGTCCCCGTCCCCACCAGCCCCGAGCCGTCCAGCAGGCGGCGAAATCCTGGAAGAAATCAGCCGCCCGGCCTTCATATATGCAGGTAGTTATATAATCCAGAGCCACAGTCATTTCACCGAAGTTATAATACCGGTCCAGCAGCGATTCCATTCTGGTCAAAGTGAGGATGTCACCATACTCCAGGACCGGGGTGGATATTACCTGGTAGGGCGGATAGGATTGGAACACGTAACCCAGGCGGTCGCTGTCATGCTCAAGGGGGGAACCTTTCAAGATCTTGAGAAAACCCAGCTGCAGCATATGGGGCTGCAGATTATAGACCATATCGAAGGACTTCTTGAAACGGACCAGATCTTCTCCCGGCAGACCGGCGATGAGATCCAGGTGAATATGGATATTGCCGACGGTCATCAACCGGATTATATTGCGGCGCAGGCGTTCCCAGTCCTGTCGGCGGTGGACGGCCTGCAGGGCTGGAGGGTAGGTGGATTGGATACCGATCTCAAAATTGAAACGGCTCGCAGGTATGGTTGCCAGGAAATCCAGCATGGCCTCCGAGAAGAGACCGGCATCGATCTCGAAATGGGCCATGACCTGGCCGGGGCTGGACAGGATGTGTTCAATTATGGCTCGGGTCCGGTTTTCATCAAGGTTGAAGGTGCGGTCCACAAATTTTATTTCTCGCACCGGGAGGCTCAGCAAGACATCCAGATCGGACTTGACCCGCTCCAGGGAGAGGATTCGGACCCCGCGCGATGAACCGGACAGACAATAGGAACAGCGGAAGGGACACCCCCGCGAGCTTTCGTAGTAGATGATCTTATCGGTCAGGTCGTCCCGGTCACGGTAATAAGGGAAAGGAAGGTCATCCAGGCTGGTTAGTTCTTCCCGGGAAGGATTAAGGCAGACTTGGTGCTGGTCACCGCGATAAGAGATCCCGGGGAGGGAGTCCAAATCCAGTTGGTTGTCCAATGCCGCCAGCAACTGAGCCAGGACCGTTTCCCCTTCTCCGCTCACCACGTAGTCTACTCCGGGGTTTTGTTCCAGTATCCGGCCGGGATCAAAGGAGACTTCGGGTCCGCCCAGAATGATTATGGTGGTCGGGGCAGCCTTTTTGTAATCGTCACAAATCTTTAGAATTGGTTCGATGTTCCAGATGTAGCAGGAAAACGCCAGTATGGCTGGCCGCTGCAGATAGACTTCGCCCAATATGTCCCCGGGGAGCTGGTTGATGGTAAATTCCATTATCCGGATTTCCCGGTTAGTACGGGGATGACAGAATGCCTGCAGACTATACAGGGCCAGGCAGGTGTGGAGATAGGTGGCGTTCAAGGTCGACAGAATAACGCAGTCAGACCGGACGGCGGCAGACATGATTAACCTTCACCTACAATCCTGATTTCAGGTTGGAGGTGGATGCCATATTTTTCGGCCACTTTTTCCTGGATGATGCCGATCAATTGCAGCACATCCCCAGCTGTGGCCCCGCCAGTATTAACGATAAAACCCGCGTGCCGGGTGGATACCTGGGCGCCGCCGATGGAAAAGCCCTTCAGCCCCAACTCCTCTATCATCGGCCCCACAAAATAGCCTGGCGGACGGCGGAAAACGCTGCCCGCGCTGGGGTATTCCATGGGTTGCTTTTCCCGGCGACGCTGGGCATAGTCTTCCATTCTGGCGGTGATATCCTGTTCTTCCCCGGTTTTGAGAGCCAGCCGGGCGGCTACCACGATGTAGTCGTTGTGTTGGAATATACTCTGGCGATAGCCCAGGTTCAACTCGCTGTGCTGAAATGTCTTGCGTTCCCCGCTGGGTCTTATGGCTTCCACTTCCAACAGCACATCCGCCATCTCCCCTTCATAGGCACCGGCATTCATGACTACTGCTCCGCCCAGACTTCCGGGGATACCTTCGGCGAACTCCAGTCCGGTGAGGTTGAAACTAGCGGCGCAGCGGGCGACTTGCGACAACCGCGCTCCCGCTTCGGCATGAATCTGCTCGCCGTGGATCTGGATACAATTGAGCTCGGATATCTTAATGACCACTCCGCGGATGCCTTTGTCCTGCACCAATAGGTTGCTGCCGGCGCCCAGGATCATCCAGGGAACCTGCCAGGACAGGCAGTATTCCAAGGTGGTCTTTAATTCATAGGTCGAATGGGGAGTGACCAGGGCGTCGGCTGGCCCTCCAATCTTAAAGGTGGTATGGTTACACATGGGTTCGTCGAAACTGACGCTGGTCGCAGGCAATAGTTTAAGCAAATCTTTGTACATGCAAGTCTCCTTTGTCTCTTTACATCTTTATGGCACGAAAAGGATTATTATTCGTCGGCCTTTAATCTAACTCCCAGCTTGGGCGCTTCCGGCATCAAGATCACCGTGGCCTGGGAGCCTAGCCGGAGCCGGGCTGTTTGCAGGGCCTGTTGCAGGTCGTCAGCCGGTGTCATAAAGAGCTGGCGCACCTTATCAGCATCCATGCTGCTGACCAGGATAACATCGGCCTGGTCCAGGGTGCGGCAGATGGCGTAGGCTTTATGGCCGCCCAGCTGGAAGCGGCGATGGAACCGATCGATTATGTCCTGGCGGCAGGTGGCGGACTCGATCCACTCCTGGAAGACGTCCTCTCCCAAGCCCTCGCGGCACTCGGCGGCCAGGATAATAGTGCCTCCCGGCTTCACCGCCAGGGCGGCCGCGTCCAGGGCTTTTTGGGCTTGATACATGTTTATATCCTTGGGGTATCCGCCGCAGCTGGCCACCACAATGTCGGCCCGGGCGGTTATGGGGATGGTGACCATTTCCTCACAGAATTCGACCGCTGCCAGCCAAGCCTGCCGGACCTCTCCGGCAGCGCAGAAGGCTATATCATATTTGGAATGGGTCACCACGTTGAGGATAAAGTCCACTCCGACCCGGTAGGCGGCTTCCATCATCAGATCGCTGACCGGATTATTCCGGTAGTTGCCCAGACAGGCGCGCGGGTCGCTCATCATCTGATGATTGGCTTCTATCACCGGGCGGGAGGCCAATCCGGGCAGGATGGATTTGCGGCCCCCGGAGTAGCCGGCAAAATAGTGGAGCCCCACCACCCCGGTGGTCACCAGTAGGTCCGCCTCGGCGGCGGTGCGGTTGATAACCAGTTCCATGCCATTGGACAACGGGCCCAGCGACATCAGGTTATGGTCGCAATCGTGGTTGACGATACGATAACGGCGGCATAGTTCTTCGCCCAAGATGGCTTGGTTGTCCTCTTCCGTATGGGGACGGTGGATACCGGTAGCCACGATCATGGTGATATTCTCGTCTTTTATGCCCGCGTTCCCCATCTCGGCCAGCAGCGGCGGCAGCATGGTTTCATAAGGAGTGGGGCGGGTTATGTCGTTGACCACTATGACCGCATTACGGGCGCTTTTCTGCCTGCTTATATCCCCCAGACGGGCACTGCCCAGCGGCTGGGCCAGAGCTCTTTCCACCAGGTGCTTGCCATCGATCGCTGCCGGCAGGCGGCGCGGTTCCAGGACCGCCAGCAGATAGGCCGGGTCCAGTTCCAGGGGCTGGTGCTTGTTTCCATACGGCACATTAAATTTCACAACATTTCACCTGTTTGCATAAATTGGGACACAAGTCCCAAATATTAGTTTATTTCTCCTCCCCCGGAAAAGCAAATTATCTTGGGGCGCCGATTGTATACACCAGACGGAAAATTTCTTATGTTATAATGGCACTGGATTCGCATCCTTATAGACCTTCATCAGAGGCAGGAGAGTGATAGCTTGGATAAGTCGGCTATACAGAAAGAATTGCTCAAAATGTTTGGCAAGGATAGAATGCTGAGCGATGCGCTTGATTTAATGTATTACTCTTATGATAGTTCTTTTTTAACCAAATTGGAAACCACCTCCCCCTATGCGGTAGTGTTCCCCCGGTCTACCGAGGAGGTCCAGAAGATCATGCAGTTTGCTTATAGCCATGACATCAATATCGTTCCCCGCGGGGCCGGCACCGGTGAAACCGGCGGCTGCGTAGCGGTGGAGGGCGGCATCGTGCTGGATCTGTCGCAATGGAAAGAGATCGTGGAGATCGACCAGAAGAATATGCAGGTAGTGGTCCGCCCCGGAGTGATCCATGCCGACCTCAATAGTGAATTGGCTCAATACAACCTGTTCTTTCCCCCCGACCCGGGCAGCAGCTTGATGTGCACCGTGGGCGGGATGGTAGCCAACAATGCATCCGGACTGCGGGCAGTCAAATATGGCACTACCGAACAATATGTGCTGGGCCTGGAAGTGGTGACCCCCAAGGGGGATATCATAGTCACCGGGGGCATGAAATCCCGGGCAATTAAGAATGTTTCCGGCCTTAACCTGACCAAATTGATGGTGGGCTCGGAAGGTGTGCTGGGGGTCATAACCAAGATCCGGCTGCGCTGTTTTCCCAAGCCCCGGGCCCGCGGCATCGCTATGGCAGTTTTTGACCGTCTCGACGACGCCCCTGCTACGGTCCTGGATGTATACCAAGCCGGCATCCTGCCTTCGGGCATCGAGGTCCTGGATGGCTCCGCTATCAAGGCGGTCAACGAATTCAAGCCCCACATCAAACTGCCGGATGCCGAAGCCATTCTGCTGTTTGAAGTGGATGGCAATCCGCCCAGCGTGGAGTTTGAAGGCGATATTATCAAAGAGATGGCCGGCAAGAGAGCCCGTTTGGTGGAATGGTCCACCGATCCCAAGAGTATGGCTCAATTATGGGAGGGGCGCAGTGTTACCGCCGCCGCCGCTTCTCGGGTGCGGCCCGATGTCAGCCGTATTTTCGCTGGCGAGGATATCAGCGTTCCCCTCTCCCGGGTGGCCGACGTGCTGCGGGCGATCCGCGAGCTGGGCCAAAAATATGGTATACAGGTAGTCAACTATGGCCACATCGGGGACGGCAATGTCCACACCGCCCCGGTCATAAATCCGGAAGACCCGGCTGAGGTGGAAAGAGTCCTGCAATTGGTGGATGAGATCCACCTGCTGGCCATCGAGATGGAAGGCACCACTACCGGGGAACATGGAGTGGGCGCGGTGCGCCGCCGCTATGCGCCGCTGGAGCACGGCATTGCCCATGAATATATGCTGAAAGTAAAACAGGCCTTTGATCCCAAGGGTATTATGAACCCTGGTAAATTGATCTAACGGCAGCATTTATGGCTGTATAAGTTTTGGGGAGATAATGATAATGGAATTCAAGGAATTGCCTCCGGTCAAGGAGCAATTGATGAAATGTGTACGCTGCGGCAAATGCCGCAGTGTTTGTCCAGTGTTTGCGGAGATAGGTAATGAGACCGTGGCTCCCCGCGGGCATGTCTTCATGGTGCAGATGCTGAGGGACGGCACGGTGGCCCCGGAGCAGAAGGTTTACGATCATCTGACCAACTGCCTGATGTGTGAGACCTGCAGCATCAACTGCCCCTCCGGTATCGACATCCATGAATTGAACGCAGCAGCCCGCTCCTATATTTATGAGCATAATCCCAGCCTGGCCAAGGATTTGATCTTCGACACCATGTGGACCAATCCCGCCTATCTGAAAAATGCGGTACGCATGGCCTGGGGTGCCCAAGCCAGCGGAGCGCAATCTTTGGGCCGCAAACTGGGTCTGACCAAACTGCTGCCCGGCGACTTGCCCAAGGCGGAAAAGATATTGACCGGCATCCCCTTCCGCTCCGCCCGTAAACAGGTACCGGCGGTCAGCCCGGCGCGGGGCGAAAAGAAATACACGGTGGGCTACTTTTTGGGCTGTGCCACCGATCTCCTGAATCCGGAAGTGGCCAAGGCCACCATAGATGTTCTGACCCGCAACGGCTGTGAGGTGATCATCCCGGCGGATATGAAATGTTGCGGACTTCCGCACATCGCCAATGGCAAGATGAAAACCGCCCAACAGCTGGCCATAGAGAATTTAAAGGCATTTCGGCAGTACGACCTGGACTACATCGTAACCGATTGCGCTTCTTGCTCCTCGGCCCTGGCGGCCAAGAATATGGCGCTGCTCCTGGGTGAGACCGAGCACCGGGACGAAGCCCGGGCTTTCGCGGCCAAGGTCATGGATCTGACTTATTTCCTGATCCATATCCTGGATGTCCGCCCGCCGGCCAACGCCCAAGCTCCCAAGGTAAGGGTAACTTATCACGATCCCTGCCACCTGGCCAATGCCCAGGGCATTACAGATGAACCCCGAGAGTTGCTCCGGCGCATCCCCGGGGTGGAACTGGTGGAGATGACGGACGCCAACCGCTGCTGCGGAGGTTCAGGGACCTTCAGCATTACCCACTATGACCTGTCCATGCAGATCCTGGACAAGAAGATGGATAATATCGAAGCCGCTGATGCTGATCTCATCGCCACCTGCTGCCCCAGTTGCATGATGCAGCTGCGCCACGGGGTTAGCCGGCGGGGCCTGCAGAACGACTTGGTCCATCCGGTGCAGCTGTTGAGCCAGGCCTACCAAATGTCGAAAGGCTCTGAAATGAAGGCAGCTCTATAAATATGGAAGGCAGCACTATGGAATGGAAGGCAACCCAATAAAGTGCGAACATGTGTTTTTAAGAATACCCGGCTTGTGCTATAATCTAACCAAAAGCATTGGGAGGATTTAACATGCCGGGTTTATCTTCGCTCAATAAACGGCAGCGACTCATCCTGGAATTCATCCAGGAGCGTATAAAGACCAAGGGCTATCCCCCCTCGGTGAGAGAAATCGGGGAAGCGGTCGGCTTAAAATCAAGCTCTACCGTCCATGCCCACCTGGTTCAACTGGAAGAAAAGGGCTATATCAAAAGAGATCCCGCCAAACCCAGGGCCATCATCCCGGTCGGGCATGACTCCTCAGCGGAGCTAACCACCATATCCCTGCCGGTAATCGGTCGGGTGGCGGCCGGAAGTCCCATCCTGGCCACCGAAAATATAGAAGGCTATTATCCCCTGCCGGTGGAATTCGTGGGTACCGGCGACCATTATATCCTTAAGGTAAAAGGCGACAGCATGATCGAGGCGGGCATATTCGACGGGGACTATCTGATCGTGCGCCAGCAGGCCAACGCTGCCAACGGGGAAATAGTAGTGGCCATGCTGGAAGACGAGGCCACCGTCAAGCGTTATTACCAGCGCGACCAATATATCGAGTTGAAGCCGGAGAACAGTGCCATGCAGCCCATCATAGCTCCGGAGGTGGCCATCCTGGGCAAGGTGACCGGCCTGTTGCGGCATATGTAACGAAATCATTGCCGTCAAACGAATAAAAAGCCACCCGTGCCATTTTGATGAGGTCCCCTTTGCATAGTCCTGGAATATCGATTTTTCAGGTGTCCACTCAAAGGGGAGCCTATCATTTTGGCGCTAACCGGGTGGCTTATTCTATATTGGGCCGATTAAAACTTCTCCAGGTATTCATTGACTTCCCAATCATAAACCCGGGAACTGTAGCTTTCCCATTCGGTGGTCTTGGCCTTAACAAAACGGGAGAAGATATGCTGTCCCAAAGCGTCCTGGATAAGTGTATCCTTTCGTAGTTCCTTCACCGCCTCCAAAAGGTTTTCCGGCAGGGAGCGGATACCCTGTTCGATGCGGCTGGCCAGGTCCATCTCATAGATATTTTTCCCGATCGGGGTGGGAGGCTCCATCTTATGGCGGATACCTTCCAAACCGGCCTTCAGCAACACGGTCATGCCCAGATAGGGATTACAGCTGGGATCCGGACTGCGCACTTCCAAGCGGGTACTCATCCCCCGTTTGGCCGGAATTCTGATCAACGGACTGCGGTTGCGGTGGGACCAGGCGATATAGACAGGGGCTTCATAACCGGGCACCAGTCTTTTATAGGAGTTCACGGTAGGACTGGTGATGGCGGAGATGGCTGGGGCGTGTTTGAGGATACCGGCGATGAAGTGGCGGCAGGTATCGCTCAATCCGTCCTCCTGGTCGGGATCGTTAAACGCGTTTTTATCACCTTCAAAAAGGGATATATGCATATGCATGCCGGAACCGTTGATTCCAAACACCGGTTTGGGCATGAAGGTGGCATGCAGGCCGTGGCGCTGGGCTACGGTCCGCACCACTATCCGGAAAGTCATTATGTTGTCGGCCGTCTTCAATGCCTCCATATATTTAAAGTCGATCTCATGCTGCCCTGGGGCGCCTTCATGGTGGGAGGCTTCTATCTCAAAACCGATGCTCTGCAGGGTTTCCACCATATCCCGGCGGGCTTCCTCACCCCTGTCCACCGGGGGCAGATCGAAATAACTGGCCTTGTCGTGGGTTTTCAAGCTGGGGGTGCCATCCTCGTTGACCTGGAACAGGAAGAATTCCGGCTCCGGGCCCACCTGCATGGAGTACCCCATAGCGTGGGCTTCAGCCAATACCCGAGCCAGGGCATGGCGGGGACAACCCTCGAAAGGGTTGCCGTTGGGATCGAATACGTCACAGATAAGCCGGGCCGTCTTGCTGGGCGAGTTCGGACTGGTCCAAGGCAGGACCAGGAATGTATCCGGATCGGGATGCAGGTACATGTCCGATTCCTCGATGCGCACAAATCCTTCGATGGATGAACCGTCGAACATCAACTCGCCGTCCAGGGCTTTGCCCAGTTGGTCGGTGGTTATGGATATGCTTTTAAACACCCCCAGGATGTCGGTAAACTGCAAGCGTATGAATTTCACATTTTCGGTCTCTACTATTCTATAGATCTCTTCCCTATTCACTCCAATACTACCCCCTGTATCTATGTCAGGATGACTCAGAAAGATTAGCATACAATGTCCATATCGGCAATCAGAAGATCAACACCAGAATCAGAAGACGAATACCAGGAACGAGATTAACATGCCCATCCCGATCAATACCTTGAAAACCACCCCGGAAAAAAGTCCGATTACGGCTCCCAGGCCGGATCTCATAGCCTTGCGGAGATCGTGGCCTTGGACCAGTTCACCGCCCACCGCCCCCAACCAGGGGCAGACGATGATCCCCAGGGGAGGAAAGAGGAAAATGCCGAGCAGGCTGCCCAGTACTGCGCCCCACATTCCCAGCCGGCTGGAATCGAAATGTTTGGCTCCTAAATAGGTGGAGAGGTAGTCGACCAGCATCGATAAAATGGTAAGTCCGGCCAGCACCATCAAGTATCCGGCGGTTATGCTCTGAAATCCTTCATACCACCCGTAAGCGGCGATGGCCACGAAGATCATGGCCACCCCGGGCAGGATCGGCAGAATAGTACCAGCGATGCCTACCAGTATAAACAACAAGGCGATGATCAAAACAGCTGTGTCCACTTCTCAACCTCCTCTACATACAATACGAATCAGCGCCGGAATGCTTCCAGTAATTTTTTGACCGTCAGACGGCAGTGTTCGTAACTGAGTCCTCCCTGCCAATAGGCCACATAAGGTTCCCGCAGCGGTGCGTCGCAGGATATCTCGATCGATGAGCCCTGCACGAAGGTGCCGGCGGCCATTACGATGCGGTCCTGGTATCCGGGGACCGCTCCGTATTCCAGACATACGTCGCTGTCCACCGGAGAACTGTTCTGCACTATCTGGCAGAAGCGGATGACCTGTTCGGCGCTGCCCAGGCGCACCGTCTGGACGATATCGCCACGGGGGTCATCCGGTCCGGGTTCGACCTCATAACCCAGCTCCCGGAATACATACGCCAACAGGAGACTCCCCTTCATGGCCTGTAAAACGGTATGGGGGGCCAGGAAAAACCCCTGATAGAGACTGCGTTTATTGGTCAAGCCCGCTCCCAGCGCCTTGCCCAGCCCGGGGGCGGTAAGATGATAAGCCACTTCGGCAACCAATTCCCGTCGTCCGGCGATGTATCCCCCCGCCGGTGCCAGCCCTCCGCCCGGATTCTTGATGAGTGAACCAGCCATCAGATCCGCGCCCGCAGCCGTCGGTTCCTGGATATCGGTAAACTCCCCGTAGCAGTTGTCTACAAATATGATAGTGGCCGGATTGACAGCCCGGATGGTACGAATTAATTCAGCAATGTCCCCTACTCTTAGGGCCGGTCGCAGACTATAGCCGCGGGACCTCTGAATCAGGGCCAAGCGGGTATCAGCATTCACTCGGGCGGCGATGGCCTGGTGATCAGGCCGGCCCCGGTCATCCAGGGATACCTCGTCATATCCTATGCCCCGAGCGACAAGGGTGCCCGGGGCGGTCTCATGGCTGCCGATCACCCGGGTAAGGGTATCATAAGGGGGACCCATCACCGACAGCATCTGCTGCCCCGGCTGTACCAGGGCGGCCAGACAGGCGCTGATAGCATGGGTGCCGGACACTATCTGGGAGCGGACCATGGCATCCTCGCTGTCCATCACCTGGGCATAGATACTCTCCAGCTCGTCCCTCCCCTGATCGCCGTAACCATACCCGGATGAAGGGGCGAAATAGCTCTCCCGCACGGTGTGGTTTTGAAAAGCCTTCAACACCCGGTCCTGGTTGTGGAAGGCAATATCTTCATAGTATGAATAAACATCCCGCAGAGCATATTCGGCCCTGCGGATTAAATCCAGACCATCCAAATTGGATACCTACTTTCTATGATGGTGCAGTCGATTCATATCTGCAGCTCAGCCTCATCAGGCAGGTCCGCTTCTTCCACGGTCATCAGGTCCCGGCGGGTCAAAACACTCGCATCCACGATGCGCAGAGCTTGCAGCCGCAGCGACTTCTCCACCAGGTTGCGCACATAGCGGGCGTTGCCGCTGTGGGGATGCCGGCGCCTGGTGAATTCGTCCAGCCGGGCTTTCAGCCGCCACCGGCATTTATTGCTCAGCTCATAGTCCCGGTCGGCATACATCTGCACGGCGATGCGGAAAAGCTGCTCACTCTCGTAGTCGGCGAAATCTATCTGCAACGGAAAGCGGGATCTCAAGCCAGGATTGGACCTCATGAAATAATCCATCTCCTGGCAATACCCGGCCAGGATAACCACCAAATTGTTGCGCTGATCCTCCATGGTCTTAACCAGGGTGACGATGGCCTCCTGCCCGAAATCCTTTTCACCGCCCTGGGCCAGGGTGTAAGCCTCGTCCACGAACAGTACTCCCCCAAGGGATTTCTTTATCATCTCCCTCGTCTTCTGGGCGGTATGGCCAATGTATTCCCCCACCAGGTCAGCCCTCTCCGCTTCCACCAGGTGGCCCCGGTTCAAAATGCCGATATCGCGGTAGATGCTGCCCATTAACCGGGCTACCGTGGTTTTGCCGGTGCCCGGATTGCCTTTGAAGATGGCGTGCAGGACGGTGGGGCAGGGTTTTAAACCCTTGGCATTCCGCTGTTTCTGGATCAGGGCAAAAGCGGTTACTTCAGCGATGGTTCGTTTGACCTTTTTAAGTCCGATCAACTGTTCCAACTCATAAAAAGCATCGGTTTTAGCAAAACAGGGGGGGGCCGACTGCTCAGCCCCGATGCTTTCAGCTGTGACCGCTTTATTTTGGAAACGCATGGATATTTCCATTCTCATCACCATTCCGGTTTATTCTACCCTATATATATGAAAACCGGGCTGGAGTGGTGACACTATGTAGACGTTTTGATGCCCACCGGCCCAATCCGGGCGGAAGTGCATGGTGCATCCCAAGATTTCTATGCCAGCCTCAAGTAAAAAGCTCCCCGAGTCTTTCGAAGGGAGCTAAAACGATCTCTTGTCGTGCTTCAGGATAAAATCAGGCTCTTTCAGTCTCCGGCTTGGTTTCCATGATCAGGATGGTACCCGGTTTTATTGGTGCTACTGTAGATATGGCATGTTTATAAACCAATTGCTGTTTGCCATCCAGCTCCACTACAACAGTGAAGTTGTCAAAGCCTTTTACCACACCTCTTATCTGAAATCCGTTGATCAAATATATGGTTACCAACATCTTATCCTTTCGGACCTGGTTGAGGAATGCGTCCTGCAGATTGAACTGGCTCTTATTTAACAAGGTAATATCCTCCACTCATATAGTTATATTACATTTTCCCAATGCATTGATTATATTCTACGCGTTCCGTAATTGTCCATCCATGATATCATATATTTTCCTCACCAAGGGCCCGGTATCCTCATAAACCCCAACATCGACCCACTGGATGCGGCGGTCCTTGTTGAACCAGGTATATTGACGTTTGGCGAAACGGCGGGTATCGTCCTTGATGGCCTGGACCATCCCTTCATGATCGATTCTTCCCTCCAGGTAGGCCCAAACCTGCTTGTAACCCAGGGCTTGCATGGAATTGAGTCCGGCATGATACCCCTGGGCGCGCAAGCCTTCGACTTCTTCCACCAGTCCTTCGCTTAGCATCTGATCCACTCGTTCCTCAATACGGGCATAGAGCCGGGCCCGGTCCAGGTACAGACCCACCGCGGCCAAGCGATACGCATCACGCCGCCGGGTTTGCAGGGATGAGAACGGTTGTCCGGTCAGTTCATAAACCTCCAAAGCCCGGATGATGCGCTTGCGGTCTTTGGTTCCTACCTTGTCCGCATAATCGGGGTCCACCTCCTGTAAGCGGTCAAAGAGATGGTTCGCCCCGTGTTGGGCGCATTGTTGCTCCAGTCTCTGCCGGACTGGCTGCAGCGATTCCACCGGGAAGAAATTGTAATCGTCGACTATGGCCTGATAGTACAGTCCGGTTCCACCGGCCAGCAGGGGTAGTTTCTCCCGCTCCTGGATGGTTTTGATCAATTCTTTTACCTGGCGCTGGTAATCGGCTACCGTAAATTGGATATCCGGGTCGGCTACATCAATCATGTGATGGACCACTCTCTTCTGTTCTTCTGCTCCCGGTTTGGCGGTGCCTATGTCCATGCCCCGGTATACCGCCATCGAATCGCAGGATATTATCTCCCCACCCATCTTTTCCGCCACCTGTAGGGCTATTTCAGTTTTTCCTACCGCGGTAGGAC
>JAAYJY010000060.1 GCA_012522705.1 Syntrophomonadaceae bacterium
ACAACGGTGTGTCTTTTGTGGAACCGAGAGCCCATGACACCATTAAGGATATATTGTCCTTCTTTGGGGGCAGCCTTAGCGTTACACCCAAAGAGATCGACGATATAATCGAAAATACCTCGCGGATACTGGCTATGGGAGTCGGCAAGACCCTGTTCCCGGGAATCTCACTGGAGCAACTGGAACTGTATGCTACCTAAGCATGGACCTGTGCAGGGATGAAGGTTGTCACTTCCGCCTTCATCCTTTATTTTTACACAGGCCGGTTAGGCCAGAAATGCAAACAAGCGGATATTTAACATCCGCCTGTTCGGTTTAGTATGGTTAGCTTATGCTATTATTGCAGGCCGGTTTTTCCCTGTTCATAAGACTGAATCATTTTTTTGACCATCTGGCCACCGATGGAACCAGCTTGTCTTGAAGTCAGCTCTCCATTATAGCCCTGCTTTAAGTTAACGCCTACCTCGTTAGCGGCCTCCATTTTAAACTGATCCATGCCAGCTCTGGCTTCAGGAACCAAAAGTCTGTTGCTGCGAGTTGCCATTCGTATTTCACCTCCTTCATTGTTTTCTAGTCATATTATTTCCGAGGCCAAATCATATATGCTAGTAGTTTTTTCTTCACTTCTTATAATTTTGCTTGGTTAGGATGCCCATTTCCTGACTGACCTCGTATTTCAATTTTTGCTTTTGCTGATCCTTTTCAGCCTTGGCTTCATCGTCATTGGTTTGGCTTAAGTCCCTGGGGGAATGTTCGAGTGCCACTTGATCACCTCCTTGCCTCAATCTAGCGGCCAACAAAAAATACTGTCGCTCTCGCTGACAGTATTATGGTGACCATAATATCATTTTTTAAGCATACCGAATGATCATTCCCGGGAACCTGGGCTTAGTTCATGGCAATAATATCTTTTTGGAAGCGCAACCTTAAATATTGAGTCAGCTCTTCGTCATCCCTTGCCTTGCCCCCCAGACAGTCTGCCGCCTCGGCGGCATCGGCCAGGATTTGCTGATCTCTTAGCAGGTTGGCGATCTTCAGTTGATCGAGGCCATGTTGCTTAGCCCCCCAGAAATCGCCGGGACCTCTTATCTTTAAGTCCTCGTTGGCCAATTCGAAGCCATCGCTGGTCTTTACCATAGCCTGCAGTCTCTGCCGGGCTTCATCGGTAGACGGTTCGCCAACCAGAATACAGTATGATTGCTGGAATCCTCTCCCCACCCTACCCCGCAGCTGATGCAGCTGTGAAAGCCCAAATCGTTCTGCATGCTCTATCAACATAAGGGTGGCGTTGGGCACATCCATGCCCACTTCGATAACCGTGGTGGTGACTAGTACCTTGACTATACCCTGTTTAAATGATTGCATGGTCGCCTCTTTTGGGCCGCTTTTCAAACGGCCGTGGAGCAACCCCACCTGAAGATCGGGAAAGGCATCCTGCAGTTCCTGGTGGATTGTGATCGCTGCCTGCAAATCCTGTTTTTCCGACTCCTCTATCAGGGGGCACACTACATAAGCTTGAGCTCCCTGGCTGACCACGGCATGGATCAAACGATAGGCTTTATCCCGAACTGACCTGGGAACATAAAGGGTTTTTACCGGCAAACGACCGGGGGGGAGTTGATCCAGCACCGATACATTGAGATTGCCATATAAGGCCAGCGCCAGGGTCCTGGGTATAGGGGTAGCGGTCATGACCAAGATATCGGAGACCAGTCCTTTGGCACCCAACTTGCCCCGTTGCCTGACCCCAAAACGGTGCTGTTCGTCAATAACCGCCAGACCCAGATTGGAAAAACCCACCTCATCCTGGATGAGAGCTTGGGTCCCGACCAGGACATCGATTTCGCCGGCGGCCGCTGCGGCCAGAATAGTCCGTCGATCAGCCGCCGGCGTTCCTCCGGTGAGACGAGCCAGTACCATCTCCGTCCCTGCATAGATCCTTTCCAGCGATCGGAAATGCTGCTGGGCCAGGATCTCGGTGGGCACCATCATAACCGCCTGATATCCTGCCGCCACCGCCTGAGCCATGACCAGTGCTGCCACCACCGTCTTACCGGAACCAACATCGCCCTGCAACAGTCGGTTCATATTGGAGGGAGCCGCCATGTCGGCACAAATCTCCCCTACCACTCGCTCCTGGGCCTCTGTCAATTCAAAAGGTAGTCCTCGCCTAACCCGCTCGGCCAAGTCGCTGCAAGGGGTTTGCGCCACCGCCGGCCGGTTGTGGACCGCCGGTTCGGTTTTCCAAGCCAGATGAATCTTGAAG
>JAAYJY010000061.1 GCA_012522705.1 Syntrophomonadaceae bacterium
ATGAGCGGGTCCGCAGCGGAGAGATCAATGAATCGGAGCTGTCTCGGATTCTTAAAGGATACTCAGACCTGATGCAGAGTGGTTTTTATTCCTATCCCTGTCCTAACCTGACCCCGGAAAAAACCATTTCCATCGCCCGCAAATTCAAGGCGCAGAAGACTATCGACATGATGATAATCGACTATATTGGCAGAATGGACAAACAGGACCCCCGCTTGCAGGAATGGCAGGTGCTGGAACAGATCGTCAAGACCCAGAAAATGTTAGCCCAAAACCTGCAAATAGCGGTCATGTGTCTGGTACAATTGAATCCGGATGGGAGTTTGCAGGGAGCCAAGCGGATGAAGAACGAATGCGACCTGATGCTTAAGCTCAGCCCTTTAAGCAAGGAGGATCAGGAGACCAATCCGGATCTGCAGAAGTACGATGTCACCCCCAACTACGAAGTATACGTGGACAAGAATCGCGACGGGCAGAGCGGCATCCGCATCCCGGTCTACTTTGACCTGGCCCGTCAGACCATGAAGGATCCTGTAAGGGTATCGGTCTGATGGCACCCATGGACAAAAATGTCAAGCAGCTGTACGATGCCCTGGTCAACCTGATCATCAACCTGCACCTGCAGAAGGATCGCCTGACCCGGGAGGAGATGTACTGTCTGCTCAGTGTTCTGGATATGGTGCTGGCGGACAAGGAGGATCAAGGGCTGGTCCAGGCGCTGCGCGAATGGCAGGAGGGCCAGCCCAACCAGGAAATAGATGCGATAATAAAAGCCACCCTGCTCAACATCGATTTCGCCAAGCCTGCCATGCTGGCCGCCAACGTGGACACCATCGGCGAACTGGTAAGGTATAATAAGAGCTTGGTAGAATCGCGGCCGGCAGAGGATGGGCCATCGCCGGATGAACCTTCACCGGATGAGCTGTCGGGCGATGATGAGCCCTCATCAGAAGAGCCGGCGACGGATGAACCTTCTTCAGATGAATAAACAGGAGTTGGACGCATAAATTATGTTCGATTTTGTTAAGAACCGAGCCCGCCCGGAGATATTTACCCTCAAACCTTATGTGCCCGGCAAACCGATAGAGGAAGTTCGGCGGGAACTGGGGCTGGAGGACGTAATCAAACTCGCTTCCAACGAGAACCCCCTGGGCCCGTCGCCTCTGGCCATGGAGGCGGCCGCCGCCAGCCTGGGCGACCTCAGCATGTACCCGGATGCCAACTGCTGGCTGCTCAAGCACAAACTAGCCGCCCATCTGGGTGCCGATGCCGGTCAGATCCTGGTAGGCAACGGTTCGGATGAGCTCTTGATGATGCTGGCTGCCGCCTTTATAAATCAGGGCGACCAGGTCATATATGGCACCCCCACTTTTTCCGGATACGAGTTTACGGCCAAAATCATGGGGGCGGACTGCTTGGAAATACCGCTGGCCGATTTCACTTACGACCTGGAAGCGATACTGGCTGCCGTGAATGAGCGGACCAAGATGATCTATATCTGCAATCCCAACAACCCCACCGGCACCATCGTCAGGAAGCAGGGCATCCAGAGTTTTATGGACCGGGTGCCCGACCAGGTGCTGGTGGTTTTCGATGAGGCCTATGGGGAATATGCGGAGAGTCCTGAATTTATCAGCGGATACCAATATGTCCGGGAGGGGCGCAATGCCATAGTACTGCACACTTTTTCCAAAATATACGGCTTGGCCGGGCTGCGCATCGGTTACGCCCTCACTTCCTCCAGTATCGCGGAGGCAGTGGAGCGGATCAGAGATCCCTTCAATGTCAATAGCATGGCCCAGGCGGGAGCCCGGGCGGCTCTGGATGATAGCGAGCATCTGCGCCGCAGCCAGGAACTCAACCGGCAGGGAAAAGAGTATCTCTATGAATCCCTGACCAGGATGGGGCTGTTCCATGTGCCTACCGAAGCCAACTTCATCTTCCTGGATACCGGCCGCAGCTGCCGCCAGGTTTTTGAGTCCCTGTTGCAAAGGGGAGTAATAATCCGCTGCGGTGATGTATTTGGCTATCCAAATTTTATCCGGGTTACCATTGGCACCGGGGAACAGAACCGGCGTTTCATCGAATCGTTGACACAGGTGCTGAGGGGTTAGGCCCAGATATGGAAACGGTCAGGATATTTTATGATGACCGATTGGCGGCTGCGGTGCTGGCTCATAATCTGGGCGCCATGCTGGCCGGCATAGAGTGCCAGCCGCTGCTCCTCTGTATCGGCTCGGACCGGCACCTCCTGGATTGCCTGCGCCCTTTGACCGGGACCATGCTACAGGAAGCGATGCCGGGCATAGATGTGGTGGGGACCTTGGAAAAACCTCTCCACGCCCGCAATATGGTGCGCACTTTAGAGGGGTTGGAGCCGATAAGGCCGGGCCGGGTGGTGATAGCGGTGGATGCCTCGGTGGGCAACCCGGAAGAGATCGGTTTGCTGAAATTGCGTCCCGGCAGCCTGAGCCCTGGCAAGGCGGTAGCCCGGAACCTGCCTGCGGTAGGAGACTATGCCTTGACCGGGGTAGTGGACGTCCGGGCCAACAAAAGCGGGATACGCAACCGGTATGCCGGCTTGGGGATGGTTTATGCCATGGCCCGGGTCATAAGCCAGGCGATCACCGAATGCTATCAGTTCAAATTTGGATTTCAATAGGCATTCCAAATTTATTAGATATATTCTAATTTAGGCAGGAAACTCTGACAGGAGGTAGTTTTTTTGAAACAGTTGATGAGTGGCAACGAAGGTATAGCCAGAGGCGCCTATGAGGCAGGGGTCACCGTGGCAGCCGCCTATCCGGGTACCCCCAGCACCGAGATAGTGAACAACCTGGCTGATTATGCGGGTGTTTACGCGGAATGGTCCCCCAATGAAAAGGTAGCCCTGGAAGTGGCCATGGGGGCTTCATTTGGCGGGGCCCGCTCCCTGGCGGCCATGAAGCACGTGGGTGTGAACGTAGCGGCCGACCCCTTATTCACTTTCGCCTATACCGGCGTTAACGGCGGATGTGTGGTGGTTTCGGCTGATGACCCGGGCATGCATTCTTCCCAAAATGAACAGGACAACCGCGGTTATGGGATATTTGCCAAGCTGCCGGTGGTGGAGCCTTCCGACAGTCAGGAGGCCAAGGATTTTACCCGTCTGGCTTTCGAGCTTGGTGAACGCTTCGATACCCCGGTTATGTTGAGGGTTACTACCCGTCTATGCCATTCCCAGAGTATGGTCGAGTTAGGGGAAGTCTTGGAACAGCCTTTGAAGGACTACAAGAAGAATAGTCAGAAATACGTGATGCTGCCGGTGCACGCCCGCCCCCGCCATGTGGCTGTGGAGAAACGGATGGCGGAGCTGCGGGAGTATGCGGAAGACACCGGGCTGAATCGTATCGAATGGGGCGAGCCCGGCTTGGGGGTCATTACCAGCGGGGTCGTGTACCAGTATCTCAAAGAAGTCATGCCGCAAGCATCGGTATTGAAACTGGGGATGACCAATCCTCTGCCGGAGAAGATGATCCGGGATTTTGCCGCTCGGGTGGAGCGTCTGGTGGTGCTGGAAGAATTGGAGCCGGTAATTGAAACCCAGATCAAAGCTTGGGGGATTGCGGTGGAGGGCAAGGAGCTGTTCGGCAATATCGGCGAATACAGCCCGGAGATGATTGAAACCCGGCTGCTCGCTCCAGACCTTCCGCAGCCAGTTGTCTTACAGAGGGAGATCCCGCCCCGGCCGCCCCTACTGTGCCCGGGTTGTCCCCATCGGGGGGTCTTCAACGTCCTGCGCCGCATGCGGGTGGCGGTTATTGGCGACATAGGCTGTTATACCCTGGGCGCACTGCCCCCTCTGGACTCCATGGACACCATGGTCGACATGGGGGCCAGCATCAGCAATGCACTGGGGATTCAGAAGGCCCGCGGTGAAGAGTTTGCCCGCCGCTCCATAGCCGTGATCGGGGATTCGACCTTTATTCATTCCGGGATAACCGGACTCATAGATATCGTTTACAATCAAGGCCAGACCACGGTTGTGATCCTGGATAACGACACCACCGCTATGACCGGCCACCAGGAGCATCCCGCCACGGGGCGCAATATAAAGGGGGAACCCACGCCCAGGCTGGACCTGGAAGGTCTATGTCGGGCGATTGGCATCCAGCACATCCAGGTGGTCGATCCCCTGCAGCTGGACGTCCTCACTGAGACCATAAAAACAGAATTGGCCCGGCCCGAGCCGTCGGTCATAATTGCCCGCCGGCCTTGCGCCTTACTGGTCAAAGAACCGGTAAAGGCAAGGTATTATGTAGATGAAGATATTTGCAATGGTTGCCGGCTGTGCATCCGCCTCGGCTGTACCGGTATTCATTGGAAAGAAGAGGAGAAGGTGGCGCAATTCAACCTGGATAACTGTATTTCCTGCGGACTCTGTCCCCAGGTCTGCAAATTCGATGCGATAAAGACGGTGGAGGAGTAGATATGACGCAAACTGTCAGAAACATATTAATAGTTGGTGTGGGTGGACAGGGCACGCTGATGACCAGCCGTATCCTGGCCCGGGTAGCGGTCAATATGGGTTATGATGTCAAGGCCACTGAAGTCCATGGTATGGCCCAAAGAGGCGGTAGTGTAGTTTCCGAGGTGCGGTATGGCGAAAAGATCCATTCCCCGGTCATAAAAAAAGGGGATGTGGATGTACTGCTGGCCTTTGAGAAACTGGAGGCCGCCCGTTGGATCTCGTATCAGAAGCCGGGAGGCAAGGTGATAATAAATGACGTCCGGGTAGACCCCTTGCCGGTCATGACTGGCAAGGCCAAGTATCCTAACGATATCGCCCAGCATATAGCTGAGCTGATCCCGGACACCACCATCGTCGATGCCACCGAACTGGCTGTTGAGTGCGGCAGTGCCAAGGCCGCCAACGTGGTGCTGGTAGGGATGCTGGCCGGTGCTTTGGACATTCCCGGGGAAGAAGTGGAAAAGGCCGTCCGGGAGATGGTTCCGGCCAAGGCTTTGGACACTAATATAAAGGCTTATCGGCGCGGCGTGGATTTGTGTAAATAGCCTCGTTCTACCCAGATAACATATGTGAAATTATAAGCATGTCCAATTGGTTGACTTGCACATTTTTTACAAATAGAATTAAAAAGGAATCAATAGTCCGGCGATTCGCTGATGTATAATTTTTCAACGAATCGATGTACATAATAACCAATAAATACTGCAAGTTTATACCCTTTCACAAATATTTATAACCATAAAGATTTTCGGATAATCTCTTCTGTATATATAAAACAACAAAGAAATCACAAAATAGAATTAAAGCTATTCGCCGGAAAATCCTTTTTCTTAAGGGAGGATGGAGTTCGGTTTCATTTGGTGTTTGTTTAATGCTATACACATTATTAACAACGCGGAAACCCCTGTTTTACCGTGCTCATCCTCAACCCAGTATGCACTTTGATCAGGATAATGATAAATATCGCTTCATCACAAGATATTGCTCGGATAATAATAGCTAAAGAAGGAAAACGCAATCGGAGTGACGAAAGTAGTATTTGTCAATAGCTATGGTTTCCCAATATTCATTAAGATAAGGAGGTGTTGCTGGTCACAGAACAGTATGCTTGAGGCAGAGCAAAAAGAGGAGGGGAAAAATGGGTTATCAGAATATACTGCTAGAGAAAGAAGATAAGATTGCAGTACTAACCATTAACTGACCCAAAGCGATGAATGCGCTGAATAATGACACCATAACCGAAATAATCGACGCCGTTACTATCATCAGCAGCGATGCTGAGGTAGATGTGTTGATTGTGACCGGAGCAGACAAAGCGTTTGTAGCCGGTGCAGATATCGCGTTCATGCAGAATCTACCAGCAATGGATGCGCGCGCTTTTGGGGCACTCGGACAAAAGGCCTTCCGGATGATAGAAGCGATGGAAAAACCGGTGATCGCGGCTGTAAATGGCTTTGCGTTAGGCGGAGGTTGCGAATTGGCAATGTGCTGTGACTTCCGTATCGCTTCAACGAAAGCCAAATTTGGACAACCTGAAGTCGGCCTGGGCATTACTCCGGGATTCGGCGGGACCCAAAGACTGCCGCGCTTGGTTGGCGCCGGGATGGCCAAGCAGTTGCTATTTACTGCTGATGTTATCGATGCTAATGAAGCACTAAGGATCGGCCTGGTAAACCAAGTAGTAGAACCCGAAACACTGATGGACACCGTCAAGGCTATCGCCAAGAAGATCACCAGCAAAGGTCAAATCGCTATTCGCCTCACCAAAGTAGCCGCCAACGAAGGAACCCAAACTGATATAGACAGAGCCATGTCGATAGAGGCTGATGCATTCGGACTCTGTTTTGCTACGGCCGATCAAAAAGAGGGCATGACCGCATTCCTGGAGAAGCGGAAAGCCAATTTTATCACTGGATAACTGCCTATCACCACAAATAGAGAAAGGTGCACTTGATGCACACTAAATAGGGGGAGGTTTAACGTATGAAGATAATGGTACTAGGCGCTGGAACCATGGGAGCGGGCATTGTTCAGAATGCTGCCGCATCCGGTTTCGAAGTAGTCTTAAGAGATATCAAACAGGAATTTGTAGACAGAGGCCTCAAAGGGATCGAAAAGAACCTTAACAAAATGGTCGACAGAGGCAAATTAGACGCCGCTGCGAAAGACGCAACCCTGGCTAGAATATCTGGAACAGTCGATATGGCAGCCGCCAAAGACTGTGACCTGATAATAGAAGCCGCCCTGGAAGTAATGGAAATCAAGAAGAGCATCTTCAAAGAACTGGATGAGCTCTGCAAACCTGAATGCATACTGGCTTCCAATACTTCTGCCCTTAGTGTTACCGAGATCGCCGCTGCCACCGGCAGACCCGACAAAGTCATCGGCATGCATTTCTTCAACCCCGTACCGGCCATGAAGCTGGTTGAGATCATCCGCGGTGCCAACACCAGCCAGGCCACCTTTGATGCTATCAAGGACCTGTCCGAGAAGATGGGCAAAGCTCCGGTAGAGATCAACGAAGCTCCTGGTTTCGTAGTCAACCGCCTCTTGATCCCCATGCTGAACGAAGGTATGTACGCGGTTATGGAAGGCGTAGCCAGTCCTGCCGACGTCGATACTTCCATGAAGTTCGGCGCTGGACATCCCATGGGACCCTTGGCTCTGGCAGACATGATCGGTTTGGACATCTGCCTGAAGATCATGGAGACCCTTTACAAAGAATTTGGCGATCCCAAATATCGTCCCTGCCCGTTACTGGTGAAGATGGTTCGCGCCGGCAAGTTGGGACAAAAATCCGGCGAAGGATTTTTTGTCTACAATAAATAATTTTCAAAAAAAAGGGAGGAGATTTACAGGATGAGTAAAGACGTAGTAATCGTAAGCGCATGCCGTACCCCCGTAGGTTCATTTGGAGGAACCTTGAAAGACACCGGATCCAGAAAGTTGGGCGCCATCGCCATGGCCGAAGCAATCAAGAGAGCCGGACTGCAGCCTGACCAGATCGAAGAAGTCGTATTCGGTTGCGTCCTACAGGCCGGATTGTGCCAGAATATCGCCCGTCAGTGCATGATCGATGCCGGCTTACCTATTGAAACCACCGCTTTCACCATCAACAAGGTGTGCGGCTCCGGTCTGAGAGCTGTATCCCTGGCTTCCCAGCTGATCAAATCCGGCGATGTCGATATAGTACTGGCCGGCGGCGTCGAGAACATGACCCTGGCCCCCTATCTGGTGCCGAAAGCCCGTTATGGTTACAGAATGGGCAATGGCCAGATCATCGATGAAATGGTATTCGGCGGCCTGACCGACATCTTCAACGGCTACCACATGGGAATCACGGCTGAGAACATCAATGAACAATATGGCATCACCAGAGAAGAACAGGATGACTTTGGCTTCCGCAGTCAGACCCTGGCTTCTGCCGCTCAAAAAGCCGGCAGATTCAAAGACCAGATCGTCCCGGTGGTTATCCCTGGCAAGAAAGGCGACCTCGTATTTGAACAGGATGAGTTCATCAAACACGATGTAACTCGTGAAGGTATGGCCAAACTAAAACCAGCATTTAAGAAGGATGGTTCCGTAACGGCCGGTAATGCTTCCGGCATCAATGATGCCGCTGCGGCATTGGTGGTCATGTCCGCTGACAAGGCTGCCGAACTGGGCATCACTCCTATGGCCAAGATTATCAGCTGGGGTTCCGGCGGCGTAGATCCCAAGGTAATGGGCTTGGGACCGATACCGGCAACTCGCAAGGCTTTAGCCAAAGCCAACCTGACCATCGATGACATCGATCTGATCGAAGCCAATGAGGCTTTTGCGGCTCAGTCCATCGCAGTGGCCAGAGATCTAGGTTTCAATATGGACAAAGTCAACGTCAACGGCGGCGCCATCGCTATCGGCCATCCGATCGGCTCTTCCGGTGCCCGTATTCTGGTTGACCTGCTTTATGAGATGAAGAGACGAGGCTCCAAAAAAGGCTTGGCGACTCTGTGCATCGGCGGCGGTCAAGGTACTGCAT
>JAAYJY010000062.1 GCA_012522705.1 Syntrophomonadaceae bacterium
ACGGCTTCCCGGCACAATTCTTCAATGTCCATTTGCCGGGCCTCCGGTTTCAAATTGGTGCTGTCTATAAATGCAGCCAGATCGATTATACCTATAATTCCCTTGTTAACCGCCGTTTAATACGATGAGGAAGCTTAATCTAGGTTCGATAGCCCAGTTGATTGAGATTGTTCGGATTGTCGCGCCAGTTTTTTTTGACCTTTATCCAGAGATCCAGGTAGACTGACGCGTTCACCATTCTCTCTATGTCGGTGCGGGCCTGCTCTCCTATTCTCTTAAGCATCTGACCCTTCTTACCGATGATTATACCCTTCTGTGAATCCCGCTCGGTGTTGATGACAGCTCTTATGTAGACCTTGCCGGGACCTTGCTGCTTGAATTCCTCTATCTCTACGGCTAAGGAATGGGGTACCTCATCGCGGGTGAGAATCAAGGCCTTCTCCCGTATCAATTCCGCCACAATAAAAGATATCGGTTGGTCGGTCAAATCGTCCTCCGGATAGTACTGCGGTCCTTCCGGCAGGTATTCGAAAGTAGCTTGCAACAACCTGTCCAAATTGATGCCTTGATAGGCTGAGATCGGTATACACTCGGAAAACTTCATCTGGTTGCAGAATACCTGCATAAACCGGGGGATTTCCTCCTGGTCCACCAGATCGACCTTGTTCACCAGCAAGAAGACCGGCACCTTCATGTTTTTCAGTTGATCGATGATGTATTGTTCTCCCGGCCCAAAAGGGTTGGTGATATCGGTTATATAATAGATGAGATCAACATCTTCCAGGCTCTGGGTGGATACTTTCATCATATAGTCGCCCAGGAGATGCTTGGGTTTATGCATGCCAGGTGTGTCGATAAAAATTATCTGCCCCTGCTCAACCGTGAGAATACCCTGGATCCTGGTACGGGTAGTCTGTGGTTTATCTGACACTATGGCTATTTTGGAACCTATCAGCTTGTTGATCAGGGTCGACTTGCCCACATTGGGTCGGCCGATGATGCTTACGAACCCGGACTTCAATTAAATGTACCCTCCTGCTCAGAATTTACCCGCTTAATAATAAACTGCCCTCTCACTGCCAAACCAATCCCGGGTTTTATTCAGCCGGCAAGGAAAATGCGCGGGGCAGTAAGTCTTTTAATGTATACTCGTTCAATTCACCTTGAGCGTCACTGGTAATTACTCTGATCCCGGGAGCAAATTCCGCCAGCACCTGTAAACAGGCTCCACATGGCGTAACCTCTTTCCTGCCGCTGCTGGTTACAGCTAGGGCCTCAAACTGTCTCTCCCCCGCCATCACGGCGCTAAAAACCGCCACCCGTTCGGCACAAATGGTCATGCCGTAAGAAGCGTTTTCTATATTGGCGCCGGTGAATAGTCTGCCTCCGGTGGTAAGAAGAGCCGCTCCGACCTTATACCGGGAATAAGGCGCATAGGCCATCTCGGCGGCCTCACGGGCGGCGGCGACCAGATGTTCGGTTAGCATTCTGTTATATCTCCTATCAAATAATCACCCTCTGCAGGTACGGCCCGAACAGCAGTATAGCCATAACAATTGCATTGAGGGCAGTCAGCAGAACCGCTCCCGCAGCCAGATCTTTGGCCAGCTTGGCGATGGCATGCCGTTCCTGACAAGCCAAATCGACCGTGCGCTCAATGGCGCTGTTTATGGTCTCAGCGGTCAGCACCATAAATACCGTCAAACTGAGTAGGGCCCATTCGATTCGGGTGAGGCTGACAATATACCCTAGAACCACCACACTGACAGCTGCCAGGAGGTGAATCCTCATGTTGGGGGCACCGGCTATGGATTGATATATGCCCTGGAGAGCACAGGAAAAACTGACTGCCAGCCTCTTCATCTCAGTCTACCTTTCAAGGTTGGCAGCCCGCAATATCTTTTCCTGCCACTCCTGCATGTCCCGATCACCCGTTTCGGTATCATGTTCAAAACCCAGCAAGTGCAACAGGCCGTGGGCGGTCAGAAACCCTATCTCGCGGGTCACACTATGACCATATTCTTCACTTTGTTGCAACGCCTTTTCCAACGAAATAACGATGTCACCCAGCATATTGATTTCCCCTGATTCATAAGCAGGTTCATCTTCACCCAACTCATTCATGGCAAAGGAAAGCACATCGGTAGCTCTATCTTCACCCCGGTATAAAGAGTTTAATTTCCTGATATAGTTGTTGTCCACCAACAATATACTCAACTCGGTGTCCGGCCCGAGGCCGTGCAGCCATACGGCGGCGGCGGCTACTGCTGTTATGGTATCCTCCAAACGCTGATCAAATACAACCCTGGTCTGCTGATTGGTTATCATTGTTTCCAATGGGAGCCCCCCTCACTTTAAACTCCTCCACAATGTCGGGGTATTCGATCCGATTGTGATGAACACCGCCCAAGACATTGCAAAAGCTATTGCCCAGCACGTCCAGGTCCTTGAAAGTCAGGTCGCATTCATCCAGCTGGTGGTCGTTGAGTTTTTCCTGGATAATCTTGGTGACCATGGCCCGCATATTTTCCATGTTGGGGCTAGGTAGGGAACGCACCGCCGCTTCCACCGCATCCGCCAGCATAACCAGAGCCACCTCCTTGGTCTGCGGTTTGGGCCCTTCATATCTGAAACTCTCCTCGTTGACCATGCCCTCACCTTCCTCGGCGATAGCCTGGGTATAGAAATATTTGGTCAGGCTGGTGCCATGATGCCCGGCTATGAAATCAATTATTACCTCTGGCAGGCGAGCCGCCCGGGCCAATTCCACCCCCTCCTTCACATGAGAAATGATTATAAGGGCACTCAGAGCCGGGGAGATCTTGTTGTGGGGTTCCTCAAAACCACGCTGGTTCTCGACGAAATATTCTGGCCGTTTAATTTTCCCGATGTCATGGAAGTAGGCCCCCACCCGAACCAACAAGGGATTTGCATCCACTGCCTCCGCCGAGGCTTCGGCCAGATTACCTACCATAAGACTGTGATGATATGTACCAGGGGCTTCAATCATAAGCCGCTTGAGAAGTTCATGGTTGGGATTGGACAGTTCCAGGAGCTTGATCATGCTGGTAATAGAGAAGGCACTCTCCAGATAAGGCAGGGCTCCTATGGTTAAAACGGCAGAAAGAATACCGCTGACCACACCCAGCAACACGCCCACCAGAGCCAGGCTTAAATCAACATTACCGGTTATAAATTCCACCGCCAGTATAGCCGCCACATTGGCGGCCGCGATGTAAAATCCGGCTCGAGCCAAGTCGCCAGTTTGGCTCAACCGGGTCACCCGATAGACGCCCACCGTACCACTGACAAAGGCCACCGTTATCAAGGCCAACTGGTTATTCTCCGTGAGCAGTCCTACAAACAACGCCATTATCATGGTGATGAAATAAGCCAAACGGTTATCTATCAAAATGGCTACCAGCATCGATCCAAATGCAACCGGGGCCAGGTAACCGGCCATAGCGTTTATTTCCGGCCTTTCCGTTATTTGTACCGCCGTCAGCACCCGAGCCAGCAAGACTACAATCACCACTATCAAACCCAGCAGCAACAACAGCTTATCGTTCTGCAACACGTCCCGGTGGTAGCGTTTAAGGTATTCCCGCACCAGCCACATACATAAAAGAACGAAACCAGCCACCCCCACCAAAATGAGGGAATGGCTTTCCGTCCTTTGAATGCCCAGCTGTTCCAAAACAGAGATTTGCTCAGCGGTGACCCGGTCACCCTCCCTGACTATAACCTCGCCCACCAATACGTTCTTACGTACCGGTTCAACAGCATTTCGGGCTTGCTCAATGGCCGCCTCGGTAGCCTGCTGGTTATAGATCAGATTGGGGCGGACCGAGTCGATGGTGATTATCTGGACTATC
>JAAYJY010000063.1 GCA_012522705.1 Syntrophomonadaceae bacterium
AAAATGGGGGTGGTGAAAACCCCGTGACCGGTGCGGAGTTGTCCCAGACGAGCCGGGCAAGAACGTTCAGTTTTAATCACCTGAAAATTCAGTACTATTCCTCCCTATGCAGTCCGTTTAATTCTAGGTTATGAACATGGCATCACCGTAGCTGAAAAATCGATAGCCGGCTTCTATCGCATGCCGATAGGCCGCCAAGGTATGGTCCAAGCCCCCAAAAGCCCCTACCAGCATAAGCAGGGAAGAACAAGGCAAATGGAAGTTGGTGATCAGCCCATCGATGGCCTTGAACCGATAACCGGGATATATAAACATGTCAGTTTGCCCGCTCCCGCTGCTGAATCCAGTTTTATCACCATACACCGACTCCAGGGTTCTGACCACGGTGGTACCTACCGCCACGATCCTTCCTCCCCCGGCGCGGCCCTTGTTTAGGATGGCGGCGGTATCCGGGCTCACATAGTACCTTTCCGAATGCATCTGGTGTTGTCTGATATCCGGACTGCTGACCGGGCGGAAGGTGCCCAGCCCCACATGCAATACCACCGTTACGAGCTGTACGCCCCGGGCTTTGATCTCCTCCAGCAAGCCATCTGTAAAGTGCAGCCCTGCCGTGGGGGCAGCGGCAGAACCCGGCTCGCAGGCATAAACAGTCTGGTAATTGACCAGGTCCCCAGATTCTGCCGGGCGAGCGATGTAAGGAGGCAGAGGCACCTGCCCCGCCTGCTCCAAAAAACCCATCATATCCGGGCAGTTGTGAAATTTAAGCCGGCGGCATCCATTCCCCTCGAGAATCGCCTCCACTTCCGCCACCACATCTTCAAAGCCGGGGAACCTAACGACCGAACCCACCTTCATCCGGCGGGCGGGTTTGACCAGCGCTTCCCAACTCCCCCCTTGGCAGGCCAGCAACAAAATCTCGATACGAGCCCCGGTATCCTTGATCCCGATTAAACGGGCCGGGATCACCTTGGTTTGATTGAGCACCAAGATGTCTCCGCTGGCCAGCTGGTACTTGATTTCATTAAAAACCCGGTCCCGCCAACTGCCGGTTTGCCGTTCCATGACCAGGAGCCGAGAACTGTCCCGGGGTTCAACCGGGTATTGGGCAATCATCTCCGGGGGCAGATCATATCGATAGGTGTCTACATTGTATATTGAATCGGTTATTGGAAAAGCATTCATCAATATCAGTAATCCTTTATCCCGGTTTGACATCAGAACGTATCCTCGTACTCCAAACCCATTATTTCAGCAAACGGCGCACCTCAGTCGGGGCATATCGTTCTACTTCGCTATAAAGACACCCGCAGTATTGTTGCCGGTACAAACCCATCGATCTGGCGTTTTCTCCGGTCTGTTTGAAACCTGCCCGGAAATCCCGATATAGGAAAGGCACCCCGTACTCCGCCCCAATGGCCTCACCCACGTCCCTGATGACCTCATGCTTCTGGTGCTTGCTGACCAGCAAGGTAGTCGTGAAGTAATCAAACCTTCCCCGCTTGGCTATATGGGCAGCCTGTCGCAGTCTCATCTGATAGCAGATCAGGCAGCGATGGCTTTCCCGAAAAGCGATCTTCTGGAAATAATCGCGGGGATTGTATTTGTCGTCATAGATGACCTTGAGATCGACCGCGGCAGCATATGTCTCCAAAGCCTGGCGGCGCTGCAGCCATTCGTTGTAAGGATGAATATTGGGATTAAAATAATAGCCCACCGTCTCCAGACCCTCTTCCCGCAAGGCAGGAACCGGATAACTGGCACAGGGTCCGCAGCATATATGTAACAATACCCGAGTCATCAATATCACATCCGTTAATAGTCGATAAACTCCTGTTGTCAAATGAGCCCCAAATTACTATTGGCTGCCTTCCTCGAAGAGCGATGGTTCAGTCAACGTTTGCCTGGACGCCAAACCCAGCAGACGGTAGGCATTCTCAGTCGCCACCCGTCCCCGCGGGGTTTTGTTGATAAGCCCCAATTTCAGCAGATAGGGCTCACAGACATCCGTTAAGGTATCAGTTTCTTCAGAAACGCTGGCCGCCAGGGTCTCCAGCCCCACCGGGCCTCCATTGAATTTAATAATTATGGCTTCCAGTATCATACGGTCCATCATATCCAGACCATGGCTGTCTATCTCCAGCATTCCCAAGGCTTGGAGGGCTGATTTACGGTTGATGCGGCCGCTGCCCTTGACCAGTGCAAAATCGGCCACCCTTTTCAGCAAGCGATTGGCCACCCGGGGAGTGCCCCGCGAACAGCGGGCAATTTCGGCCGCTCCGGCAGCATCAATGGAAATATTTAAAATGGAAGCAGCCCGGGTAATGATATGGGCCAATTCCACTTCGTCGTAGAAATCCAGGCGGAAGTTTATCCCGAAGCGATCCCGCAGCGGCGAACTGAGCAGACCCGGCCTGGTGGTCGCGCCCACAAGTGTAAACCGGGGCAAGTCGATCTGCAGGGTCCGGGCTGCCGGTCCTTTGCCGATCACAATATCTATGCAGAAGTCCTCCATGGCCGGGTACATGATCTCCTCGATGCTCCGGTTCATCCGGTGTATCTCATCGATGAAGAGAATATCCCCCGGCTCCAGGTTGGTGAGAATTGCCGCCAGGTCGCCGGGCCTTTCGATGGCCGGACCAGAGGTCCTCCTGATCGAACTCCCCATTTCCTGGGATATGATGCTGGCCAGGGTAGTCTTGCCCAAACCGGGCGGACCGCTCAACAGTACATGGTCGAGGCTTTGATTCCGGGTTCGGGCGGCAGCAATAAACACGGCCAGATTGTTTTTGACTTTTTCCTGCCCAATATAGTCGGTGAGGCGTACCGGCCGCAAGGCGATATCCATGCTGTCTTCATCACCGATGGTCTCAGCTGACAACAAGCGTCTTTCCTCCAATACATTCCTCTCCCTATTTTTTCATCTGCTGGGCCCGGCGCCGCAGCACTTGTTTGAGATTGTCTTCCACCCTGGTGCCCAATTCTCCCTGGGATTGCATCTTCATCACCAGCGGAAATACTTCCCCCCGCTGATATCCCAGCGCTTCCAGGGCTTCCATCAAATCCTCCAAGGGTGCCGCTTCGGCAGCCAGCGGAAAGACAATTCCCATACCCTTGCCTACTTTATCCTTGAGTTCGAACACCAGCCGCTGGGCGGTCTTCTTGCCTATGCCAGGGATCCCCTGGAGCCTTCTTTCATCGGCGCTGACCACCGTCTGATAAAACTCCTCCGGTTTAAGCGCCGCCAGTATGTTCAACGCGCTTTTGGCCCCCAAACCGGATACTCCCAGCAACATTTTAAACAAATCCAACTCTTCCTGGTGTAAAAAGCCAAACAGCTTCAGGTTATTGTCCAGGACCTGCAAATAGGTATATACCACCAGCGGGGAGCCCAGCGGCGGCAATATGCTGCTGGTTCGGCTGTGCACCCCAACATCAAAACCGATCCCGCTGACCTCGACGATTATTGAGTCCGGTCGGGCTTGGGCCAATATCCCGCGCAAGGAAGCGATCATGATAATCCCCCCTTCCTGCCGGCATTGATCCATCGATAGGAGTGAAGGTGGCAAAGAGCTATGGCCAAAGCGTCGGCGGCATCGTCAGGACGGGGGAAATCCTCCAATTTCAATATCTTCTGAATCATTACCTGGACCTGTTTTTTATCTGCATGACCGTACCCGGTCACCGCTTGTTTCACCTGTAAAGGTGTGTATTCCGCCACCTCTATTTCCCTCGAGGCGGTTGCCATCAATAGGACACCGCGGCTCTGGGCGACCGTTATAACCGTCTTGGCGTTTTTATGATGAAAGATCTGTTCGATAGCTACCGCGTCGGGCCGGTATTCCAGCAACAGCTGGCTGTATTCCCGGTTTATCTGGGCCAAACGCCGGGGCATGCTGATGGTAGCGGAGGTCCTGATAACCCCGTAGTCAATCAGTGTTTCTTTCCCGTAATCGCCCCTGACCAATCCAAAACCCGTGGTGGCAGTACCGGGATCGATTCCCATAACCAGCATCTTCTTAACTCCCGCAAGAATTTTCGAGTTTCCATAACTAATATGATACTGCAAATAAGTGGGTCGGGCTATGTTTAAACAGCAAAAAGGGTAAGGTTCCTCAGAGCCTTACCCTTTATAGTAAACCCGGCTCTTACCGAGGATCGGGTTAAAAGTATTCGTCCAGGTTCTCCAGGGCATCGTTCACTTCAGCTTCGTTTTGGAATTCATATTCTCCATTATGGATAGCTTCTTTAATAATATCGGGGAGACTGGCGAACCTTATGGCAGTAACTTTCATCAAACTGTCGTGCTCGGAGTCAGGCCCCGTATAGACAGCCACCATCCCCTGGTATTCCTTTAAGCGGCACCTGGCCTTGTCTTCAGGGTCCCAATCATCAAGGGCCTGGCGGATAACCAGGCTGCCGTCGGTAAATTTGATAAAGAAGCCATTCTCGGGGGAATAACGGCTGCGTATCTCATCCAGGCTAAATCCGATAATGTCGGAGCGGTTTTCAAATTCGGATATGATCACCTTATGGGAACGCAAGAATTCCTTTTCCAAAATCACCGGGGTTCCCTCATCAACTCTGACCTCCACCTTGGCAGTATTTACTGCCGGCTTCTGTTGTCCGGGTCCAAATATCCCCAGGGAAAGACTCTTCAAGTAGTATCCTGTGGCCAAACCCGCCAAAACGCTTATCCCCAGCACCATGGCAACAACTCTTCTATTCACCGCTATCACCTCTGTTGCCTATTTTCTCCTCTTTTTCTCCTCCTTATACGTATATTGGGGATTTTGCGAAAGTCATCATCCTCCATATAGAGCAGATCAGGGGCAGCCAGATTGTGATATGATATCAGTTTTAGACATTATCCCGAAGAGAGATGATGATGGTTGTCATGAAACTAATCATCAAGAAGTCAAAAGCCCGGCAGACAGTGTCTGCCGGGCCCGTAATCCATATTAAGAGGCGAAAAGCCTTTATCAGATGCAACGATAGTGTATTCTGTCGCAGATGTCCAATGTCGCTACAGCCAACTCCAAATAGTTGTGATGAAACGGGAAATCACAGCAGTTTCTCTATAATCTCATCGGGGATATTGAAGTTGGCATAAACATTCTGGACATCATCGTGGTCTTCCAGGGCCTCGATGAGTTTCAACACCTTGGCGGCCAGGTCCTCATCAGCTATGTCCACGGTATT
Source organism: Syntrophomonadaceae bacterium (assembly GCA_012522705.1). Taxonomy (GTDB): domain Bacteria; phylum Bacillota; class Syntrophomonadia; order Syntrophomonadales; family Syntrophomonadaceae; genus PHAA01. Next base: position 5,203 of record JAAYJY010000063.1, read on the forward strand.
ATTAGGCAACATGACAATACCGGCCTCATCCACATCAATTTCGGTTTCCATGGCCTCCCTGACCGCCATGAAATTGTCCGGGGACGTCACCACCTCGATCACGTCATCTTCCTCCCGGACGTCATCGGCTCCGGCTTCCAGTGCCAGCATCATGAGATCATCCGCATCCATCTTTAGATTCTCGCGGCTTATCGATAGAAGGCCCAGCCTTTCAAACATATACGCTACACACCCGGTTTCACCCAGGTTGCCATTATGTTTGGCGAAAAGGTGACGGATATCGGAAGCAGTGCGATTGCGATTGTCCGTGGCTATGGCCAGCATGACCGCCACCCCGCCCGGGGCATACCCCTCATAAGTGAGTTCCTCAATAGCATCGCTGTCCAGGTCCCCGGCACCTCTCTTTATGGCCCTCGCTATGTTTTCATTGGGCATGTTGATAGCCTTGGCATTCTGAATAGCCAGCTTGAGTTTGGAGTTGCTCTCCGGGTCACCGCCTCCGGCGCGGACTGCGATAATGATCTCCTTGGCTATTTTGGTATATTCTTTCCCCTTTTTTTCATCGGTGCGGGCCTTCTTGTGTTTGATGGTCGACCATTTGCTATGTCCCGACATCATATCCCTCCATTTTTTTGAAGATGAAAGATAAAACCTTAATCCACAATTCGCAAAATCGCTACATTTAGCTAAAGCGGCACTAACTCGATATTTCCCCAGGCAGCCAGGTGCTCCCCTGCTATCGCCAATATCCCGGTAATACCAGGTATCTTTTGGGCATATTCAAATGCCGTCATAAAATCTTCTTGGGTCTGTATTCGGTTGGCCGCTCCGGTTGCCACCGCATCTACCAGAGCTGTACTCCGGCCCTTGACCACCACCGCATCAGCTTTGCCAAAGCTAAGACTAGGGCCTACCGTCCCGGAGGAGGTGCATATCCCGAAGGGGCTCTCATCGGGGTGGATGCGCAGGGCTATTCTATGGCTGAAGGAAGAATGGCCGGCAAATATAGAGACCAACCGCGGGCTGGAGCTGTCCATATAAATATCTCCGCCGTTTTCTACGATTACCTGCCGGACCTTCTTCCTCAAAGTCAGCCCCACCGCCTCGGCAAAGGCCCCGGCCACAGCTGCCATGGGGCCAACTCCCGCCTGCCATCCGGCTTGGCCCATGGATACGGCTATTGGAGGCGCACCTGGCAGCAAGTCCAGAGGGCCCAGCGAACTTCGGAATTCCGGATGGACGTCGATGTAGGCCTCCAGGCCGCTTCTTAGCCTCCTTATCTCGGTTTCACATAAGGCCATAAGATTGTCACTATAACTGTCGTTGTCAACCCCGATGGCCAGATCGGTTTCTCTAATTCTGACCCGGAAATAACGCAAGTCGGATCCGGCGTGTAAGGTTCTATAACTGCGGACCACATAGTAATTGTCGCTGCTCATGGTTCTGCCTATACAGCCTCTTTGATTTCGAAATGGAGGGTTATGGCTCGGGTGGGGCAACAATCCAGACACATACCGCAGACTACGCATTTGGAATTCTCGAAAGAGACTTCCATACTGCTGCGTTCAATATACAACGCTTCAGTAGGACAAAATGACGCGCAGGCTCCGCATTGAATGCATACCGATGGCTGCCATACTACGGTCTCGCTCAACGGTTCTACGGCAACACCCAGGTTTCTTAGGAAAGCCACGCCCTGGTCATAGCTGTCTTTATCACCTTCCAGTTCCAGGACCAAAAACCCTTCCTTTTGAGGATTGATGTCCGCCTTGAGGATATTGATGATCAGATCATAGTCTTTAACCAGTCTATATATTATAGGCTGCTCGGATTGAGCGGCGGAGAAGTAGCAAACCAGCTTGTTCTTCATTTGATATTACCTCCTCTTTTCAGCATCTGAGTCTGTGCTGACCGGTTTCTTGGCGGGGATGGACTTAAACACGATATCGGCATCCGCCGACGGTATACCGGCAACCGGCTGGGTCAGCTCGAACTGGCCATTTTGGATCCAGCCCTTAAGTATCTGCGCAATCTGGCGGGCCCGGGGATAGCTTGACTGCGGGGTGGTGACTACCGTCTTGCCGTTGATCATTATTTTCCCGCTCTTCAGGTCTCTATAATTGACCCGGCCCAGATCCATGGGCTTGCAATATGGATACCCCTCATCATAGTCTACTATCGGGCAGTATATGTCTTCATCCTTGACCGCTGTATAGCGGAGCATTTCTTCATCCAGAATCGGGATGGGAATGCCGACCCCGACCGCCATAGTCGCACCATATCCAATGAAACTCAAGCCTACCAGCCAGTTGGGATCCATTTGCTTGAGATCCCCTATCAGGGCTAGAGTACCTGCACCGGAAAAGGGCACCCCGTTCTCGCCGCGAGGCACGTTGGGGTGGTGCTGGGTACCGCTCCAGGCAACATAGCCGATCCCCCCGCCCAGGAATATCCGGGTACCGATCCCTATAGTACGGTAGTACGGGTCATTCAGCAAGGGGCTCAATTGGCCGGCGCTGGAATAACTGGCGTTGCCCACCTTGGGTTTAAGAATCCCCATGTAGGTGTATATTACCCTATCCCC
>JAAYJY010000064.1 GCA_012522705.1 Syntrophomonadaceae bacterium
AATGGGTCTCAACCTGGCCGGCGTCAAACTGATTTTCACTTTGGAACAGAGACTGAACTTCAGGTACGAGGATTGGTGTAATGGTGACGGCTAAGAAATAATTAAGAAGACATCCGGACTTAATAATTGGAGGTGTATTTGGATGGGAAAAGCGGTAGGCATAGATCTTGGAACCACTAACTCTGCGGTAGCGGTAGTGGTGGCAGGCAAGCCGGAGATTATCGTAAATTCGGAAGGAGACCGGGTTACGCCATCGGTAGTGGCTTACACCAAGGACAACCGGCGTCTGGTTGGTACCCTGGCTAAACGCCAGGCGATCATGAATCCCGACGCCACCATCTCTTCAGCCAAACGTTTTATAGGACGCAAATATGATGAGGTATCTTCCGAGATGAAGATAGTACCCTACAAAGTGGTAGGCGGTGACAATGACAAGGTTTATTTTGAGATCCAGGATAAGAAGTATGCCCCCGAGGAGATCAGCGCCCAGGTCCTGCGCAAGCTGGTGGATGACGCGGCCAACTACCTGGGGGAAAAGATCACCGACGCGGTGATAACCGTGCCCGCCTACTTCAATGATGCCCAACGCCAGGCTACCAAGGATGCCGGTCAGATCGCTGGTCTCAACGTTCTGCGGATAATCAATGAACCAACCGCGGCCGCCCTGTCTTATGGTCTGGACAGCCATAAGAACCAGACGGTGATGATATTCGATCTGGGCGGAGGCACTTTTGACGTCTCCATCCTGGACATCGGCGACGGGGTAGTGGAGGTACGTTCCACGTCGGGTGACACCCACCTGGGCGGCGACGACTTCGATAAACTGGTAGTCGATTACCTGGCCGGGGAGTTCATAAAGACCGATGGAATCGACCTGCGCAAGGACAAGCAGGCTTTGCAGAGGTTGTACGAGGCGGCCGAAAAGGGCAAGGTGGAGTTGTCCAGCACCACCAACACCAATATAACCTTGCCTTTCATAACCGCTGATGCCAGTGGTCCCCGCCATCTGGACATCAAATTGACCAGGGCCAAATTCGATGACCTGACCCATGCCCTGCTGGACCGCTGTGTGGTGGCGGTGAAGCAGGCCCTGAAGGATGGCAATCTGACCGAGAAGGATCTGGATGAGGTTATCCTGGTGGGCGGATCTACACGGGTACCGGCAGTGCAGGAACTGGTCAGATCTTTTACGGGCAAAGAGCCCAACATGTCGGTCAACCCCGACGAGGTGGTGGCCTTGGGTGCTGCTGTGCAGGCAGCCATTATTACTGGAGAGGTGAAGGACGTACTGCTGCTGGATGTAACCCCGCTGTCCTTGGGATTGGAGACCATGGGCGGGGTCATGACCAAGCTGATCGATCGCAACACCACCATCCCCTGCCAGAGGACCCAGGTCTTCAGCACCGCGGAAGACAACCAGCCTTCGGTAGATATCGTGGTTCTGCAGGGAGAGCGGGAGATGGCCCGCGACAACCGCCAGATCGGGCGTTTCCGCCTGGACGGCATTACCCCGGCGGCCCGTGGAGTACCGCAGATAGAGGTGACTTTCGACATCGACACCAACGGTATTCTGAGCGTGTCGGCCCGTGACAAGGCCACCGGCAAAGAGCAGAAGATAACCATCAGCGGATCGACCAATCTGGAGAAGGATGAGATCGACCGCATGATCAAAGATGCCTCAGCCCATGCTGCCGAGGACAAGAAGCGCCGCGAGAACGTAGACCTCAAGAACGAGGCGGATTCTTTGGCCCATGGATTGAACCGGACCCTGACCGAACTTGGCGAACGGGTACCGGTCCATGAGAAAGCCCGGATTGAACAGTTGATTGCTGACACCAAAGCGGCGGTAGAGGCGGAGACCCCGACGGAAAATCTGCGCACCCTGATAAGTGATCTGCAGCAAGCGGTGCACGGGTTGTCCAGTACCGCCAGCCAGCCAGGGGATTCTTCGGGACCGGAGCCAGGCGGCAGCGATGACACCATAGATGCTGATTTTGAGGAGAACTAAACCAAGGGCCGGATTTTCCGGCCCGGTTTGATTCTTACCACAGGCGGGTGATGAGAGTTGGAATACAAGGATTACTATAAGGCTCTGGGTATAAAAAAGGATGCCACCCAGAAGGAGGTTCAGGCTGCCTATCGTAAGCTGGCGCGCAAATGGCACCCCGATGTAAACAAAAAGCCGGATGCCGAAGATAAGTTTAAGGAGATCAATGAGGCTTATGAGGTCCTTAAAGATCCCGAGAAACGCAAGCGCTACGATACCTATGGGGCCAACTGGCGGGAGGGGCAGCAGTACAGCCCACCCCCGGGATGGGAACATGTCCAGTATGGCGATGGCATGGGCGGTTTTGACTTCTCGGGCGGCGACGCCGGTCAGTTCAGTGACTTCTTTGAAGGCCTGTTCGGAAGAGGCCGGGCCCGCGGTGGTGCCAGCCAGGATATGCAGGGCTGGGCCATGCGCGGTCAGGATCAGGAGACTGATATCGACCTGACCCTTGAAGAGGCCTACCACGGAACCAAAAGGGTGATCCGCCTCCAGCAGATGGAACAGGAAGGTTCACAATACGTGCCCAAGAGCAGGGAGATAAACGTCAATATCCCGGCCGGGGTCATGGATGGGAAGCGCATCCGCTTGAGTGGCCAGGGGGGAACAGGGGTAGGTGGAGGGCCCAATGGCGACCTCTACCTCAAGGTCCATATAACGCCCCACCAGCTGTTTACCGTCAACGGTTCCAACCTGGAAACGGAAGTGCAATTAAGCCCCTGGGAAGCTGCCCTGGGAACCAAGGTCGAACTGACTACCATGACCGGCGAGGTCAACCTCACCATTCCGGCGGGAGTGCAATCGGGGCAGAAACTGCGCTTGCGGGACAAGGGCATGCCCATTCCCAAGGGAGGACATGGGGACTTGTATGCGGTGATAAAGATCGTAGTGCCCAAAAAGCTCAGCGAAGAGGAACAGGAATTGTTTGAACAGCTGTCCCGGGTATCGGCTTTCGAGCCCCGCTCGGCCGGGAAGGAGGGGTAAGCAGTATGAAATACCAACACCGCAATTATTTTTTGGTTCTGCGGCGTCCCCCTTTCCCAAGCCAATGGCTGGATTTGATGGAGACTGCCCGGCAGGCTTCCGTGCATCCGGATTTACTGCTCAGGATGGTGGAGCTGGGATTGATCGAGCCGGAACAGTCCACTCCGGAGATGCTATTTGCTCAGGAAACGGTAGCTACCATCGGCAAAGCGGTCCGGCTGCGCTGCCAACTGGGGATAAACTGGGCCGGGGTAGGTCTGGTACTGGACTTATTGGATCGTATCGAGGAATTGGAGCGAGAGATCAAAAGGCTGCGGAAGGAATAGATGATTCAATTCCCGGCGGGAGGTGTAATAGATGGATATGAATAAATTAACCGAAAAGTCGAGAGAAGCGCTGCATGATGCCGAGAACATGGCGGTCGGCTTCGGGCATCAGGAAGTGGATGTGGAGCACCTGTTTATGGCCCTGATGCAACAGGGTGACGGCCTTATCCCAAGGTTGATGGAAAAGGCCAAGGTCAATCCCGGCACCGTACTAAAAGAACTGCAGGACAATCTGGGCAAACGTCCCCGGATTTCAGGAGGCGCCACTGAGGCCGGCAAGGTTTATATAACCCAGCGCCTGAATCAGTTGCTGGCCCGAGCCGAACAGGAAGCCAACCGTTTGAAGGATGACTATGTCAGCGTCGAGCACCTGATCCTGGCCATGTTTGAGGAGGGGACCTCCGGAGCGGCGGCACGGATTATGAAACAGGCGGGGCTGAGCCGGGATGCTTTTCTGAATGCCCTAACCTCGGTCCGGGGCAACCAGCGGGTGACCAGTCCCACCCCGGAGACCACTTACGAGGCTCTGGAGCGGTATGGCCGGGATCTGGTGGCCCTGGTACGCAGCGGCAAACTGGATCCGGTTATCGGCCGGGACAGCGAGATAAGGGATGTGATCCTGGTCCTGTCCCGTAAACGTAAAAACAATCCGGTTCTGATCGGCGAACCGGGGGTGGGCAAGACCGCCATCGTAGAGGGATTGGCCCAT
>JAAYJY010000065.1 GCA_012522705.1 Syntrophomonadaceae bacterium
AACCTTACCGGACGGGATTTCCACCCGCTATATGATGCAGCCTTGCTCGGCCGCACTGCTTGGCACTATCAACCCGCACTAGGGACTTTCACCCTTTAGACTGCGCCCATGCCGGGCGCACCACAAATAAATGGAAGCACACGAGGTTTGGTGCTTCCATTTTTATTGGCGGTAATGGATAATCCTCCCGGAGAGGTATAAGGAGCGCTGATCAGTCCTGGTACGCTTTATCTACTTCAGACAGCATATTGTACACTGCTTCATAGGCTTCACACACATCGCCGGGAACCTTGTAGTTATCTGTAATGGCCCGTAGCTTGGCAAATTCTTCGTTTAGTTCAGGTTTTTCCGTTCCTGCTTCTTTGATTTTCTCATTGATCGCATCAAATACTTCATGCACGTCATGGAATTCCGGATGATGTTCTCCATGAACTCGTGCCACGATGGGAACAAATTGTTCCAGCTTCGGAAATTGGTTTTCTTTGGTTTCATTAAATGTGGACATATTATAATCTCCCTTCTTTCTAAGTATTGTTGGCTCTATCATGACAATCTAATTGTATCAAGAATTCCAATATTTGAAATTGACCTAAATCAAAATATATAAGGATGTTCTGATTCTCTATACGTTTTCATTTTTCAATACATCAATAATGTTCTCTTTCTTAATCTTTTCACCTGCATACAGCATGGTCAGACTAACCATGGCCAAGATAGCAACTATAGCCACGATAACGCTGGCCCAGGGAACAACAAATCCAAAGGTAAAAGAATTGCTCAGAACCCGGTATAGTAAATACATCATGGCAAAACTAATGGGCAGCCCGTAGAGCAAAGCCTTGATCCCATAGAACCAGCTCTCATACTTGATCATTCTATTGAACCCCCGGGGGGTCATCCCAACTGATTTTAATACGGCAAACTCTCGCCGGCGGAGCAGTACGCTGGTGGAGATGGTGTTCAAAATATTGGCCACGCAAATAGCCGCCATAAGTAGTACAAAGCCGTAGAAAAACACCTCCATAAAGGTAATAACCTGTGAATTTCTCCGGTTGGCGGCAGCAGTATCATAAATATGCAGGTTGGCAATTGAAGTTTGCTTTTGGTATCCTTTAATGTCTTCCACCAGACTCATGGAGTCGGAACTCTTAATAAGCATTTGGACATTGGTATTATCAAAATTCTGGGGCAGCTTCGTTTGCATGGCAGCATACACTTCTTCTGATACGAATAACACCGCCTCGTTAGGATCCATTAGAATGGTTTCACCAATCGGAGTCTTATCTGCCAGAGTCGTGATTTGCATCTCAGTACTATAATCACTGGGCTCACCATTGATCTGGTGAATAAATTGCAGACTCTCCCCGGCCTCAATACTAAAGCGGTTAATGCGCAGGTATTTATTATCGGCCGTTTTGATAGTTACCGTATTGAAGAGTATGCCGCCGGGATTCTGGATATCTTTCAAACGGCCAATATCCATTCCCATTTCCCGGGCATATCTATTAAAAGACGCATCATCAATAGACTTTATCTGAAATTGCATGGTAAATGGCTGGGCCGCTTGCTCGGTATTGCCCGGCTGCCCAGCAGAATTCATGGCTGCCGCCATTAAGTCGCCCTTCACAGCAGCGGCAGCTTCCATACTCTGTTCAATAACGGCCTCGTCTACGTGATCCATTTTGGTGATGGCATTATAGAAATCCTTTTTCTCCTGGGCGGTGGCCGAGGATGTTACCATCACCTTAACATCATAAGGTATGCTGTTTATAGCCAGCTGGGCTGATTCCTGCGACAGCATGGACAGGGATGAAGCCGATAAGAACAGAACGATGCTGATCACCAGCGAGAAGATAGTCACTTTATATCTGCGGTTATGGCGTTTGAGGTTTTTCAGCCCCAGTTCCGCTTCAAAGCCAAATAGCAGACGGGTCAACCGGGATGTTTTCACCGTCCGCCCGGTGAGCTTGATATCTTGAGTTTGACGTATGGCATCAAGGGGCGAAATCCGGGAAGCCTGCCGAGCGGGAATATAGGCGGAAATAAAGATAGTCAGCATGGACAGCAAAACCGCGGTTAAAATGGCTGCCGGAGAAACAACCAGGGTCAGATCAGCCTTGAACACATCTGTCAGCAAGGGCTTTACCAATACAAAGGTTATACCCATCCCCAAGGTGCCAAAAAACACCCCTAAAGGGATGCCTATAATCCCTACCACCAGGCCTTCAAAGAAAACCGAGTCTCGTTTTTGCCTTTTGGTGGCGCCCACACTGGCCAGCATGCCCAGATGACGGCTCCGCTCGGAGATGGAGATGGCAAAGGAATTATATATCAAGGCCACCGAACCTATAATAATGAGGACAATTATGAATGTTGCCAGGGCATATAAGGTGGAGAGCAGATCTTCGCCCATAATTCCGTAATAGCGCAAGAGAGCATTGTTATAGCCTACCCTGTCACTGGAAACCCCCATATTTTCGGCCAGCTCATTGGCGTGTATATTGGCTGCTTTGTTTACATGCTGCCAGGCTACCGATATATTGACGGC
>JAAYJY010000066.1 GCA_012522705.1 Syntrophomonadaceae bacterium
AGTGGATATATTGGATGTGGTCTTGGAACGAGCAATGGACTTGGCTGAGTTCGTCAAAGGAACAGCCCCAGTTCAGGCCCGCGGCCATCTGATGGACCAAGGCCGGCTGACAGCGCTATATCCGACTGCCGATCTGGTCGTCAATTGTACCCCGGTGGGCATGCATCCCGGCGTCGGCAACTCACCGGTCAATTCCCTGGAGGGGATGAAACCAGAGGGGGTGGCTTATGATTTGATTTATAATCCTCCCTTCACCAGATTTCTTGGTATGGCTCGGAATCAAAGACTACATACCATCAATGGCTCTGCCATGTTGGTACACCAGGGGGCTTTGACGCTGAAGATTTTGACGGGGGCTGACCCTCCAGTAGCCTTCATGAAAGAAGTGATAAACCATGCCATTGCACCGGCATGATGGTTTTACGCTGATTGAAGTACTGGCCGTATTGGCGATTATGGCTATAGCAGCAGCCATAACCATCCCAGTTCTGGACCGGCCCTTGGCCGATGCCAGATTATACACTGATGCCCGGCAGATGACCCAGGTTCTACGCAGCGCTCGTCAGCAGGCGATCACCAGCGGCAAAGCGGTAACAGTTATATTTTATCCCACCAGCGCCCGCTATCGGGTACTGGGGGAAACGCCCACCAATCTGCAAAAAGATATTCGATTCGTGGGGAGCACCACCTTTACCACCAAATACGGTTCCCTGCCCACCTGTGCCTTCGATCCCAGCGGAACCCCGGGATCAGGCGGGACGGTTACCTTAAGCAACGGGCAGAGGCTATTGTACGTCATCGTCAACCCGGTCGCCGGGCGGGTGAGACTGTCAGAAACTCCGCCCGACGGGTGGTAGCAGCGGAGGAGTATCATGTATTTACAGCTATTATTTATTTTCCTGGCTCGTATCATAGACGTTTCCCTGGGGACGATCCGTATGATCATGATTATCCGGGGAGACAAGTGGATCGCCGCAGTGATAGGTTTCTTCGAAATCATGGTCTATACGGTGGCACTCGGTATGGTAGTGGGTGCTTTAGACGATCCGGTCAAGCTGATAATTTTTTGCCTGGGTTTCTCCCTGGGTGTGGTGGTGGGCAGTGCTATCGAGGAGCGCCTGGCCTTGGGTTACCGGGGTGTGCAGATAATAGTGGATTGCGAACACGCCCATATAGCGGAAGATTTGAGAGAGGAAGGATTTCCGGTAACCACCTGGGAAGGCCAGGGACGGGTAGGTCCCAAGGTGGTCTTGAACACGGTCTGCAAACGCCAGATGGCCAGGAAGCTGGCCGCTTATGTCACTGAACGGGATCCCCACGCCTTTGTGGTTTTCATGGAACCCAAACATTTCCGGGGAGGATACATGAAAAAGAAATAGGAGGATTCTATGCTTCGATATGTTACCGCTGGAGAATCCCATGGCCAGGCCTTGGTTACCATCATCGAGGGCATGCCAGCCGGACTGCCGATAACCGCCGAAGAGGTAAACCTACAGCTGCAGCGCCGCCAAAAGGGCCATGGGCGAGGGGGCCGCATGGCCATCGAGACCGATGCTGCGGAGATATTGTCCGGCATCCGTAATGGTCTCACCACCGGCGGCCCCATATCATTTATGATAAGGAACCGGGATTGGAGCAACTGGCAGGATATTATGGCGGTAGAGGAAAGCCGAGGGGCGCGGGAGCGCAGTGTGCACCGCCCCCGGCCTGGTCATGCCGATTTGGGCGGGGCGATGAAATACGATCACCGCGATATGCGCGATGTCCTGGAAAGAGCCAGCGCCCGCGAAACCGCCTCCCGGGTGGCCGCTGGGGCTATATTCAGAAAGCTGCTGGAACGTTTTGAAATGGAGATATACAGCCAGGTAGTGTCTATCGGGGCGGTCAGTGCCGTACCCCAGTCAGTGGACCGGGTTAGTGTGCAGGACTTTCGCCGCCGGGTGGAATCTTCGCCGGTACGTTGCCCAGATGAATCCATGAGCGGGCAAATGGTGCAGGCTATCGATGATGCCCGCCAAGCGGGAGAGTCTCTGGGGGGGTGTTTCGAAACAGGCATCCTCGGGGTGCCGCCGGGAATCGGCACCTACACATCCTGGGAAGGACGTCTTGAAGCCCAACTGAGTGCCCTGATCATGTCAATACCTGCTATAAAGGCAGTGGAAGTCGGGGCCGGGGTAAGCAATGCAACCCGACCGGGCTCCAAGGTGCACGATGAGATATTTTTCGATGCCGGCCGGGGGATCCATCGATCCACCAACCGTGCCGGAGGGATCGAGGGGGGCATGAGCAACGGCGAACCAATATGGGTACGGGCTCATATGAAGCCAATACCCACCCTTTATAAGCCTCTGTTCAGCGTCAATACGGCGGTTTGGGCTGAAGAGAAGGCTGACATTGAAAGATCGGACATCTGTGCCGTGCCCGCCGCCAGCATCGTGGGCGAAGCCATGGTGGCTTATGGATTGGCCCGGGCTTTCCTGGCCAAAGTAGGGGGGGACTTCATTGGACAAATTGAGTCCAATTACGCTACCTATCGAGAATATTTATGGAAGGAATGGAAATGGCAAAGAACATAGTATTGATTGGTTTCATGGGAACCGGGAAGACTACCATAGGTTTACGTCTGGCGGATCGATTGAGGAGGACCTTCGTAGATATGGACCGGGAGATAGAGTCCTTGAACAGGATGTCGGTAGCGGAGATATTCCGACTACATGGAGAGATCCGGTTTCGCTCCGAAGAAAAACTGCTGGCAGCGAAACTTAGTGACCGAGAGGACCTGGTCATTGCCACTGGGGGAGGAACGGTGCTGGACGAGGAAAATGTTGCAGCCCTGATGCAAAACGGGGTGCTGGTATGCCTGGATGCTGATGCGGTTGACATCCATGCCAGGGTCAGCCGCAAGAAGGGCATTCGGCCACTGCTGGGCAAGGGTGCCACCGTGGCGGCTGTAGAGGATATGCTGCAGGCTCGTGAACCATTTTATGCATGTGCCGACCTGAGGATAATCACCACCGGCAAAAGTTTGAACGAGACTGTAAATTCCATAATTGATAATTTGAAGATAATGGGACATTTGCCCGTTGCTCCTGCCGGAGCGGGGCCAGCCTCGGGAGGTAATCCAGAATGAAGATAGCCATGGCCCAACTGAATCCTATTGTCGGCGATATCCGGGGAAATCTGCAGCGTCTCGAAGAGGTTTGGTCTGACTGCTACCGCCATGAAGCCGATCTGGTGGTGTTTCCGGATTTGTATTTGGTAGGCTATCCACCCCGGGATCTGCTGGAGAGGCCCGCCTTCCTAGGACGGGTCGAAGAGGCTGTCAAACGGCTCACCGATCTATCGGCCGAATTACCGGGATGTGCGGTTCTTTTTGGTGCGCCCCAAGCTACCGGGAAGAAATCCGGGCGTGGTTTATACAATTCAGCGGTGCTGATCGCCGACGGGCATATTCTCCTCAACCAAGCCAAATGCCTTCTGGCATCTTATAACGAGTTCGATGAGAACCGCTACTTCGACAGGGGCAGAAGAGTTAAACCGGCAGTCTACAAAGGCATTCGGCTGGGCATAACTATCGGTGAAGATGCCTGGGATGAAAGCGAGTTGTGGAAAGGCGAGGTTCGCTGCGATTATGACCCTGTGGAGGGACTGACCGGGCAAAGGATAGACATATTGATCAATATGTCGGCTTCTCCCTATTTCCTAAACAAACCGGAGATAATGGGCCGGCTGATGGGAAAGCACGCCCGCAACCAAGGGGTACCGGTTATCTACCTTAATCAGGTAGGGGGCAATGATGAATTGGTTTTTGAGGGGCAGAGCATCCTGGCCGATACCGATGGAGAGATAATACAGGTGCTGGCGACATTTGCTGAAGAGGTGCGCCTGGTAGAAATCGATCCCGATTCGCTCCCGGCCTCCTATAAGGGACAGGACCCGATGGCCGAACTCCATGATGCCCTGGTGTTGGGCATGCGGGACTATATCCGCAAGTGCGGTTTCAGCCGGGTCATCATCGGACTCTCAGGCGGCATTGATTCGGCCGTGGTTGCTTGTTTGGCTGTGAAGGCTCTGGGCCCGGACAATGTACTGGGGGTCTGTCTGCCCTCCCAATATTCATCCCAGGGCAGTGTGGATGACTCCCTGCAATTAGCTGCCAATCTGGGGATGGAGTGCAGAACCATACCTATTAACTCTATCTTCGCCACCTATCTCGAATCCCTCCAGGAGCATTTTGCCTTGCATCCTCCGGATATAACCGAAGAAAACATCCAAGCCCGGATCAGAGGCAATATTTTAATGGCTCTGTCCAATAAATTTGGTTCGATGGTGCTCACCACCGGCAATAAGAGCGAGATAGCGGTCGGCTACTGCACCCTGTACGGTGACATGTGCGGAGGTCTGGGGGTGTTGGCCGATGTCCCGAAGACCGTGGTTTATGAATTGACCGCCTATATTAATCGGGAGCGGGAGACTATTCCTGCAGCCATTGTGGAAAAAGTACCTTCGGCCGAATTACGGCCCGATCAGAAGGACCAGGACACCTTGCCGCCTTATCCGGTCCTGGATGCCATCCTTGATCTTTACATCGAGGAAAACCAATCAGCCGACCAGATTATCGCAAAAGGCTTTGACCCGGAGACGGTGCGGTGGGTGCTGCGGACCGTCAGCCGCAACGAATATAAGCGCCGGCAGGCTGCACCGGGGCTGAAAGTAAGTACCCGGGCATTTGGGGCTGGGCGGCGAATACCGATGGCCGCCCGCTACGAGATTTAGAATACGGAGGCGAAGACCAAATAGACAATTGCATTGGATTTCCAACAGGGCAGATTCTGATCATAAAAACGCCCTGTTTTTTGCTGTAAAAATTTAGGGAATAATTTCTAGAAAAAAAAGGATTTAAATCAAAAATAGAGAAATATAAGGGAAATATTGTCTATAGGAAAATTATTTTGGGGAATCTACGAGAGAAATTTATGAGGGCGACGGGCTGGATAGCGATTAAGTGGTAAGGATGGAAGCATGATGAGTGAGGACAGGATTACCAATGATAGAGCCCAAGGCTTAAAGATTGCGGTCCCAACGGCGAGCCTGATGCATCTGGATATCCAGAAAGAAGCTTTGGGGCTCCTGCCATATAATATGATTCGCGCCCAGAAGATCCTGCCGGTCTCACGGACCAGGCATTCGGTAACGATAGCCATGGCTGACCCTGGAGACCATCGAAAAATAGATGATGTGCGTTTGATCACTGGTTTGGAAGTAATCCCAATGCCAGTTCCGGCAGCGGAGATAGAAACGGCGGTCCGCAATCTGTGGACTATCCGTCCAGATTCGGATATGGAGATGCTTGTTGCGGAACTGGACGAACTGCTCCAGAAAGAAGTTTGGGATAGCAAGGAATCCGGGCCTATCAAGGTCCATGATGGCGCTCCGATAGTCAGGATGGTTGATATGCTCCTCAAACAGGCGGTAGCAGCGGGTGCCAGCGATGTTCATATCGAGCCCCAGGCAGATTCGGTCCGGGTCCGCTTACGGATCGATGGGGAGTTATACCCGGTGATGAGTTTTTCCCGGACCTTGCTGTCCCAATTGATTTCCCGTCTGAAGATTATGGCAGGGATGGACATCGCCGAAAGAAGAGTGCCTCAAGACGGACGTTTCCAATTGGAAGTCGACTCGGAAGAGGTGGATTTTCGTCTTTCCACCTTGCCTACCTCCCAGGGGGAGAAGATGGCCGTCCGAGTATTGGATCGCAGAACTCTGATTACCGGCATAGGCCATCTGGGCTTGAGCCAAAAGAATATGGGCGTGATCCGTACCTTAACCGAACGAGTCCGGGGGTTGCTTCTGGTTACCGGGTCGACCGGGTCGGGTAAAACCACCACCTTATATTCCTTGCTGGCGGAGATGGACGCTGTCCGCCGCAATATCATTACTTTGGAGGATCCGGTGGAATACTCATTGCCGGGCATCAATCAGATCCCCCTCAATCCCAAGGCCGGATTGGATTTCGCTGCAGGTTTGGGCTCCATATTACGCCAGGATCCAGACATAATTATGGTCGGCGAGATTCGCGACCAAGCTACCGCCCGTCTGGCAGTAAGAGCGGCTCTGACCGGTCATCTGGTACTGTCAACCCTTCATACCAACAGCGCCGCTGATACCGTGGCCCGGTTGGCGGATATGGGGATCGAACCGTTCCTGCTGGCTACTTCGCTGACCGGGGTGGTGGCTCAGCGACTGGTGCGCCGTCTGTGCGTGAATTGCCATCAGCCCTATATTCTGGATGGGGAGCGGTCAGCCTGGTTGGGAATCCCCGGGGAAGCGGGCGGGACATTTTTTGCCCCCGCCGGGTGTAACCTGTGTCGTCAAACCGGGTACCGGGGCCGCCTGGCTTTGCAGGAGGTGATGGTGGTCGGACCCCATGTGCGCAGGGCTGTTCATGACACACTGCCAGCCGAAGGGTGCCAGCCGGCGGCCTTAAAGGACGGGATGATCCCCATCAGGGAGGACGCCCTGGCCAAAGCCAAACAGGGTTTGACGTCATTGGAAGAGGTGGTAAAAGCGGTATGGGGGGAGGATTAGGAGTTGGCGATCGATATAGTAATGAATTGCATACTTGGGGGTGCCCGCACGGGTGCTTCGGATATACATATCATGGTGGACTCCCCGCCAGTATATAGGATCAATGGTCAGTTGGTCACCCGAGCGGAGGATACTTTGATAACGGAACCCGATATGATGGCTTTTGTCAACACCATACTGCCGCAGTCGGTAAGAGTCGGAGAGGTGATACAGACAGGGCAGAGGGACCTGGCAATATCCTTGCCGGATACCAACCGGGCACGGCTGAATGTTTATACCCGCCGAGGAAGTTGGGCGGCGGCAGTCAGGATATTGCCCCGGGAGATACCGAATTTGGAAGTGCTGGGCCTGCCCATAGCAGTGAAGCAGATGGTAGCCGGGCCGGGCGGACTGTTGTTGGTCAGCGGAAGCAGCGGCAGCGGCAAATCGACCACCCTGGCTTCCCTGTTGGATTTCATCAACCATGAGCGCCCCTGTCACATCATAACCCTGGAAGACCCGGTGGAATACGTACACAGCAACGCCCGGGCCATAGTAAATCAGCGGGAAATAGGCCGGGATGTATCCACATTTGCTCAAGGCCTGCGGGCTGCCCTGCGCCAGGATCCGGACATCATCATGGTCGGGGAGATAAGAGGTCTGGAGGAGGTTTCCATAGCCCTGACCGCAGCTGAGACTGGTCACCTGGTATTGGCTTCGGTCCATTCCGGCAGTGCGGTGCAAACCCTGGAGCGGATCATAGATGTGTTTCCGCCCCATCAACAACAGCAGGCCCGTAACCTGACCGCTCATACCTTGAACGGGATCATCCACCAGAAACTGTTTCCCAGCCGGGAGGGCAGCGCTAGGGTCTTGGGCGCCGAAATATTGGTGATGACGGCGGCGATCAGGAATATGGTGCGGACCAACAAAAACCACTTGATCCAATCAGCATTGCAGACCGGAGCAGCCTACGGGATGGTGAGCATGAAAACATCGATACAGCGACTGTTGGACCAAAATAAGATATCCGCTCAGACCGCGTTTCAGGTGGCTGAACCAACGAGTAACTATGGATAAGGAGGTTCCAGGCGGTGAGATTTAGATATCAGGTCCGGGATACAGCCGGCACTGCTCGGGGTGGAGTTCTGGAAGCCGATCATAAAGAGGCTATGATAGCCGGGCTTTTACAGCAGGGATATGCCATTATCGCCCTTAAGGAGATGGCGGTAGACCAATCCGGGCGCGCGCTGCACCGTCCTATCCGGGTCGAATCCCGGGAGTTGGCATCATTTACAGGGCAGCTGGCGGTAATGCTGACCGCCGGTCTGCCGTTACTGAACAGCCTGCATATCCTGCTCCAGCAGACCCGGGGAAGGGATCTGCAGCGGATTGTGGAGAGGGTGACCAGTGATGTCCGTTCCGGTTCAGGATTGGGAGACGCTCTCGGCCAGCATCCCCAGGTGTTCCCGCCGATATATGTAAACACGATCCGGGCGGGTGAGGCCAGCGGAACTTTGGATACCGTGGTTCTGCAGTTGAGCAGCCATCTCGGCAAGTTCGAGACTTTCAACCGTAAGCTCAAATCAGCCTCAGCTTATCCGATTTTCACGGCTTTGCTGGCGGTGGCGATCATGGTAATGATGATGACCTTTGTGATACCAAGATTTGCAGGCGTATTCGAGGCTTCTGGTGCTCAGCTGCCCTGGCTGACCCGGGTATTGCTGAATGCCGCCGGAAGCGGCCTGGAGCAGATGATGCTGGTCTTCTTGGGCATGGCAGGATTGATGCTGCTGCTGGTTAAATACTCGTTCCGCATCGAGGGTGGCAGACGGTGGATGGATTCCCTAAAACTAAAAATGCCGGTCATCGGCGATTTGGAAAAAAAGAGGATAATGGTCGCTCTGACCAGCACTCTGGGCATGCTGCTCCAGGCCGGAGTGCCTCTGCTGAAGGCCTTGCAGGTGGCCGCCGGAACCATCACCAATTATCAAGGGCGGGAAGTTCTACAGAACGTGATCCGCAGCATCAGTGCCGGGGAGAGCCTGGCCGTCCCCCTCCGTCAGAGCGGATTGTTTCCGCCCATGCTCACCGATATGATCGCGGTGGGCGAGGCCACCGGCAGTCTGGATACGGTCTTGGGTCAATTGGCGGAGTATTGCGAACGGGAATTGACTGACCGCCTGGAGAACCTGGCCCGGATGATCGAACCGCTGTTGATCCTACTGGTGGCGGTGATGGTTGGTGGAATAGTAATCGCTTTGCTGTTGCCGATGATGAATATGGTCAGCCTGGTAGGAATGTAACTGAATATATCCAGGCCAAAATCTTGGTGGGGCTGTAACCAGAGAATTCAAATCGAGGATTGTAAACCAAATGTAGCCGTTAAGGAGGTGGTGTATATGCTTGTCTGAATGAAGCCAGTTGTAATCTTTGATTATAATGAGGAGGTACAAAGTGAGGGAAAGCGAATCGAAATGTGAAACAGACAGGCAGAGGGGGTTCACCTTGGTGGAGTTGGTCATCGTGATGGCGGTCCTGGTAGTATTGGCAGCCATCGCCATACCAAGGTATAATGGGGTATTAAACG
>JAAYJY010000067.1 GCA_012522705.1 Syntrophomonadaceae bacterium
CCTTATACCTGCAAGCCGAGACCAGCATCATGCCCGAGTTGAAGAGGGTCATCGCTGCTTATGGCAACAAGGTGGTCATGGAAGAAACGCTTGACAAAGCCTTGATCGCGTTATTCGGCGGGACAGGGGAACCGACTCCGGGTCCAGTGACTCCAACACCTGACTCCGGCGGCCAGGATATGACCATAGCCGAACTGGCCCAGACCGCCCGGCAGTATTACGATCAGGCCAACGACCGCTTGCGAGCCGGGGATTGGACTGGCTATGGAGAAAACATCAGTAAACTGAACGAAACCATAAGCCGGCTGGAACAGCTGACACAATAGGCGGGGAGAATTTATGGCACAACCAGAGAGGATAAAAGTAGTTTGCCTGGGTGATAGCATAACCTGGGGTTTTCCTTACGGGCCGGAATACTCATGGGTGTCCATGCTGACTGAAGTCCTGGAGGCGGAGTTCATCAATGAAGGAATAAACGGCAATACCACCGACAACATGCTGCGCCGTTTTTACCGCTCGGTCACCAAGCATGAACCCACCCACCTGGTCATACTGGGCGGAGCCAACGACGTGATGTGGCAGGAAAGCATCGATCGCATCGTCCACAATCTGCAGTCTATGGTGAAGAAAGCCCAAGAGGATGGCATCAAGGTGATAATGGCCACCCCCACCGCCATCGATCACCGGGAAGTGGAACGCAGGTTAAACCGGCTTCGGGCCTGGATAAAAGGCTTTGCCGGGGAAAATGATATCCCAGTCATCGATTTTGCCGCCGCCTATTTCGATGCGGAAGGTAATATTCGTTCCGATTTGCTCATGCCTGATGGAGCCCACCCCAATAAAGAAGGTTATAAGGCCATGTTCAAGATGATCGATCAGAACATCTTCAGGGCTGAGGAGGTCTAAACGGATGTAGGGACTTCTTCAGGCCGGCAGGGACGGACCGATAAAATAATGGGGTCCCGGTTGTCAGGCCGGGATACCGACACTTGAGTGCTGTCCAGGTCGCGGGCATCACTATAACGGGCTACGATGGATGCGGCCGGCAGCAGATCCGAATTCTGGTTATCGTCGAATATTCTTAACAAGCCCAGAGGCCCGGGCCGGTCGGTCACCTTGATGAGGTAATCGGAGTCCCGGGCTACTTGCTGCAACCGTTCATTTTCGCTATGATTACGGCCAACCACCAGTAATTCGCCTTCGTTGAGGTAGAAATGTCTTCCTATCTTCAAAATCTCCAGTTCCGCAGCCGCAATCTCCGGTTTTATAGACATAACCCGGCGCAGACGCCGGGAGAAGTTCTCCTGGGTGAGCAGGCAACCTCCGGCGGGGGTGGGGTATTCTTTAATGCCGTAGTGTTCGGCCAACTGCATCTGGCGGCTGCGGCTGCGTCCACTTATATCCAACAGGCGGCCACGGTCCACCCATCCTTCCTTTTCCGGTATGGTGGGTTCCAGCAACCGGGCCGACAGGGGCCGTAACACCAGACCCGGATAACCGGATAGCTTCTCCACCCGCCGCAGGGCTGGTTTGCTCTGGCTCATAGGCCGTTCGCCCACCACTTCCCCGGTAATCAGAAACGAGGCTCCAATATCCTCCATAAACTGGCCCGCCCGGTTTAGCATGAAGCCATGACAGTCGATGCAGGGATTGAAGTTCTTGCCGTATCCATACACGGGTTGCTTCAATACCTTCATATATTCGGATCCAATATCCAGTTCATGGTATTCGATGCCCAATTGGGCTGCGGACTTGCGGTTAGCCGGTTCGGCGCCAAAAAAGGGGGAGACGAAATTTACTCCTACTACCTCTATGCCCTGATCCTTGATCAGACATACTGCCAGTAACGAATCCAATCCCCCGGAAAAAAGACTAACTGCTTTCAATGCTGGTCCACACTCCTTTGTCGCGCAGGTATTCCTCTTCATTCCAAACCTGGAATCCATGCCGTTTGAGCATAGCCGTGGTCACCCCGTCGCCAACGATCATTTTGTGAGTGAAGGTGCCATCATAAATGTTACCGCTGCCGCAGGAAGGGCTGCCTCTTTTCAAGATTGCGCCGTCGACAGCGGCTTGGATAGCTATGCTCAGCGTCTCTTCCGCGCCCCGGATCAGGTTAGGGGTGACATTCATCCCATGGCGGTTGATGACTAGTGCGTTCCCTTGCACCACATCCAGGCCAGTTCCGCCGCTTATTTCGCAAGCGCTGCGGGGGGTGGTCAGGCCGCCCAGTTGCTCCGGGCAAACCGGGATCACTTCGCCCATGGCTAATAATTCCGCAAAGTAGGGGCGTAAATTGTTGCCTCCGTCGTATTTACAGTTAATCCCGCATAAGCAGGCGCTGACAAGCTTCATGGCCAACCTCCAATTACTACATTCTATAGATTATCCGACCTTATTTCAACCGGCGGGATTGGTATCGAAAGATGATGGCAAGGGCCAAATCGGCATGATTTAAGTGGAGCTCACCACACGAACTCAAAAAGCCAGCACATATTATCCTGCCATTTTGACGATTCTTGTTGCATATCTATTTGGTGGAGGGGATTGTATTTCTGGAGGGTTCCGATGAAACGAAGAATTGACCGCCGCCGGCTGCTTAAACCTCACCGCCGCCTCCGCACCGGTTCGGCCCGGGTCGCGGCCGGGATACGGGTGTTGGTGCTTATAACCGTAATAATGCTGATAACTATAACATTTGGGCTATATTACCGCCAGCAGCATCCGGCTATCGGCGAGATGGTGGACGAATACCACGGGGTGGCCGTTTATCATAATGGCGACCAACTGGACCGCAGCCAGGGGCAGTATTATAGTCCTGATGGCTACTATTACGGTCAGAAATGGCAGTGCGTGGAGTTTGCCAAGCGTTATTACTTTCAGGCTCTCCATCACCGCATGCCAGACGTTTTCGGCCATGCCCGCGATTTTTGGGATGCAAGGGTGCCGGCCGGCCAACTCAATTATCGCCGCGGCCTGCTCCAGTATCGCAATGGGGGAGACGTCCCCCCGCAGGTTGATGATTTGCTGGTCTTCACCTATGTGAACTTTGGCCATGTGGCGGTGATCAGCAAGGTCGGGAAGGACGAGATCGAGGTAGTACAGCAAAATGTAGCCGGGCATCCCCGGCAACAGTTGGCCTATTCGCAGCGATCGGGATACTATTACGTGGGCGACGGCCAACAGCCGGCCGGCTGGCTGCGCTTGGAGCAATAAGGTAAAAAGAAAAGCCGGAATGGATGTCACCACCCGGTTCCGGCTCGTTGGCACCTTTGGCTGGCAGGCTCTGGTCAGAATATGACGGTCTCTCAGCCCAAGGTTTGTATTTTGTCCAAAGAATACTCGATTTCCATTTTGACAGCGGGCGGATATGATCCCTGCCGGGCCTGTTGCAGCACGTCGCCGGCCCAGGGTTCCGCAATCGATCCCAGAGTGCGGATAGCATAAATCCTTTTATTGACGGAAGGCGGGTACATACGCTGAACGGTCTGGTTATGGAGGTTGAAATAATTGATGAAACCCTTGCGCACGGGCCGGCCATATACGTGGATGGTGACTGCAGTACGGCCATCCAGAGCGGCCATCTGGTGGATGCCGCCATTTTGGGGAAGCACATAGGTCATTTGCCCGGGTGACAATTCTGCTTCTACAACCGGTTTGAGTTCGGCGCGGTTGACATCGCTGCTGTCGTCGAGGCGGGTATATTTCCTCTCTCCCACCCGGTTGATGTAGGCACCCACCAATCCCCAGGCACCATGGTCATGGACCGGGTAGGTTTCATTCGCTTCCCATATAAATGCCCGTACCGAAAACAATTTCTCCGGGCTGTGATAGAGCTGGATGTCGTAAGGATCGATGGATTGCCATTGCGATTGCAGGAAGTCATCGTCCAGCACCAGCTGGCTTAATGTCGGCTGGAGCCATCCAGGGCTGGAAATCAGTTCGGCCAGCATCTGCCGGCCATCGTCAAGTATTTGCTCTATTCCCGGATCTTCCCTCAGAAATGCAGTAAACTGGTCGGTAAATTGCTCCAGAGTCTTGATAGCCATTTAATCCCTCCTCATTACTATAAACATAATTGTTGATCAGCGCGGGAAATTCTTATTCCAGCTGCCGTATTTGCGCACATGGGTCCAGGATTTGTAGCGAGGATCATCCGGATCGGCTTTAAGAGCTTCATCTTCTTCCAGGTATTTCTTCAAGATCCCCTTCTGTTTGTAAAGACGCCGGTCCTTGCCCACCGGGCAGACCTTGGTGCAGATCCCGCAGGGGTAGGCCTTTTCAGCTGTCAATTCCTGGTGTCTTTCCAGGCAGGGCAATAGGATAAACTCGCCTTTATAACTGTCATCCTTCATCACCAGGGCATTGACCGGGCAGCACTTGGCACAGCTCCCGCATTTGATGCACAGCTCTTTTTCCACCATCGGGTCCGGTTCCAGGACTGCTTCGGTAAAAACGGACACAAACCTGACCCGCGGTCCGAATTCCGGGGTTAACAAGCAATTGCTGACTCCTACCGTGCCCAGACCGGCATATTTGGCAGCGGTTATATGATTGAAGGCGGCGGCTGGCCGGTCCTTCAATAGCCGGAGACTGCCGAAACCATCCCGGGCAAAGAAATAGGAGGCATGACCCAGACGGTTCAGGTAGCGCACCAGGTTATAGGCCATAGTGTCCAGGGTACGGTTGGCGGTATCATACATCTCCTTATGCAGGATTGAAGGGGTGGTTTCGACGATCGGCAGCGGCATGGCTACCCCTAAAACGATCACGGTGCGAGCTGGTTCCCAGAGTGACTGAGGGCGGAACTCGACCGGGCACTCATTTATCTCATTCCAGCGTTCCACCGGAGCAAAACCTATGAGGTCCGCCCCGGCATCCAAGCAGAATTGCCTGATTTTATTGCGGAGCTCACTATTACCAGATATTTTCAAAACCCCTCTCCCACTGACAAGCAGGCTCAAATCCAATTATACTACACCTGCCCGGATATCGGTCGGTGGAAAACGGAGGCGGAAATGCTAACACTTTTTCACATGCTCGGTCATAGAATCATATCCTAAGGTAGATAGAGCCCAGGGGAGGTAATTTTTAATGATGTTAGCGGCACCGGTGATGGTAAGCCGAAATACCAAACTGGCTGAGCAGACCTTAAGAATTAGCGCAGAAGTTGCCCGGAGTCTGAACTTGGCCGAGGGAGACATGGTAGTTCTCAGCGTCGGCCGGATTGAGTCACCCTTTAAGATACGGGTTGCCGAAAGGGCAGGCTCATATCTTCAACTTAGCCCCGCCGCATTGCGTCGTCTGCACTTACCATCGGCGCGCCGTTATAGCCTGAATGCAGTGGAATCACGCCTTACAGTGGGGCCGGTAGTGGGGATCATGCACAAAGCTGGCAGTGACCCTAATCGGCCCTTCGATGCCCAAACCCAGTTTATCAAAGAGCTCTATATCGAGGGCACCCGATTGGATGAACTGTGCTTTGGTTTCGATGCCCGCCAGATAAACTTCGCCAACCGCACCGTGGTTGGTTATACCTGGAACCGGGGCCGTTGGCAGCGCGGCACTTTCCCCATCCCCGATGTAATTTATCCTCGTGATATGGCCTGCTCCGCCGTCAATGGAAATCTGCGCAACCGGTTGCTTGACTTGGGTTGTAAATTTATAAACCCACCGCTGATCGGCAAATGGCAGACCTACCGCATCCTGTATGAATCCGCAGATTTGACCCAATACGTCCCCGATACCTCCCGCGCCGGCAGCTTTCAACAAATCGACCGTATGCTGCGCCAATATAGTTCTGTGTATATAAAGCCGATAAACGGCTCCATGGGGCGCAACATAATCAAGGTGAGCCGGGGAAGAAAAGCCGGCTCCTACCACTACCAATACAAGGTCAATCAGAAATCCTATTCCAGGTACGCATCCAATCGCAATGTGCTGCGCCAAAACCTAAGAAGAATAATGCGAGGCCATAATTATATTGTCCAGCAGCAGATCAATCTCTTGCGTGTCAACGGAGGCATAGGCGATGTCCGGGTGATGGTTCAAAAGGACGGTGACGGTGATTGGTCGGTTACCGGCAAGGCATTCCGGATCGGACCCCGCGGATCCATTACCAGCAACATTTCAGGAGGAGGCAGCGGGGGCAACGTAGACTTCATATTAAGACGGCACTTCCCCGACTCTGTTGTAAGAGAGCGGATCATCAGGGAAATGGATCAACTGGCGGTGCAAGTTGCCCGGGCGCTGGAAAATGAGACTGGCGCCATTGGAGAATTGGGGATAGATATTGGCATCGATGTAAACGGAAAAGTCTGGTTTATAGAAGCTAACCTGAAGCCTGCCCGCAGGGTATTTATCTTGATCGGGGAACCGTCGACCCGCCGCATGAGTGTGCGCAAGCCTATGTTATATGCCCGCCATCTGGCCGGTTTTAGTTCGGGAAAGGTTGATGCCTAATGCAGACCAGCGGTGAAATTCGGGTATCCCAGAAGTTGATTAATAGACTGGGTATACCATACTCCGATACTATTAAGGTGAGAGTTGGAGTAAGGACGGTTCTGGCTCGTCTGGAGGTACGGGAAGGAACGTCAGCCGGTTATCGCATTTCCGATGGTTTGATCCGGGCCCTGAACCTAAACAGTCAGTCAGGCCTGCGTCTTCGTTACGACCGGGAAAACGAGGCCCTCCATATTGGCCCCTTGATAGGAGTCCTTATCGATTTCTTACCCAATCGGGAGGAATACGACCCTAAAAGCATCCAAGCCGAGTTGATCTATCTAAGTACCCTCGGCAACAAACTGCCGGGACAGTGTTTTATTTTCACTCCCGGCGGTATCAACTGGGACAGCCAGACTGTAACCGGTTATGTGTGGCGTCATGGGGGTATGGAGCGGAGGAGATGGTCCAGTGCCCGATATCCGCTGCCGGACGTAGTGTATGACCGCATCTCAACCCGTCGGGCTCAAACCCGCAGCAAAAAGATCCGGCTTCGGCTCATGAACATGCCTCACCTTCATTATTTCAATCCTTCCTTCTTAAACAAATGGCGGGTTCACCAACTGCTGGCCGAGAATCCCGAATTACACCAATATCTGCCTGAAACCCACATATTGAACCAGAACAACCTGGAAGTTATGGCGGAAATGTATAAAGTCCTCTACATCAAGCCCAGCAACGGCAGCCTGGGCTCACGCATCATCAAAACCAATGTCGGCAAAAATAAGCTGCATTATACGATTTATAATCATGGCCGCCGCTCCGGGCAGGCCGATAATGTGGCGGAGTTGCTGAGGGCTACCAAAATTACCAGGGGTAAGCGCGACTATATAGTTCAACAGGGGATTGA
The DNA here is from genome assembly GCA_012522705.1 of Syntrophomonadaceae bacterium. Taxonomy (GTDB): domain Bacteria; phylum Bacillota; class Syntrophomonadia; order Syntrophomonadales; family Syntrophomonadaceae; genus PHAA01. Next base: position 7,352 of record JAAYJY010000067.1, read on the forward strand.
CCTGAATACCTACCATGGGTCCCCCTTCGACCTGCGTATCATCATCCAGAAAAACGGCCAAGGCAAATGGCTAATAAGCAAAAAGTTCGCCCGGGTAGCCCCCCGTGGCAGCAGCATCGCCAACCTTAGCCGGGGAGGAACGGCCCAGACCAGTCGCCGGGTGTTAAGCAGGATATTCCAGGGCAACCGCCCATTGATCAAATCAGTAAATGAAGAACTAAGACATCTCTGCCTGACCGTGGCTGAGACCCTGGAAGCCAGCGTTCAACAAACCTATGGGGAGTTGGGTTTGGACGTGGGTATCGACAAACGCGGTCATCCCTGGATCATAGAAGTGAATTCCAAGCCCCGCAAGACCACCGTCACCAGTTGGTCCAAGGTCATAGTACGCAACACCTTCCAGCGACCGCTGCAATATGCCATATATCTGGCCGGTTTCGGAAAAACCAGATAATAACGGTCAAAGTCTAACATTTGGTTTAATACCTTTTCCGGGAGTGGTAATATTTATGATAGTGACATAAACATGCAGCCGGAAAGGAGTCATGGATAGCCAGTGTCAATGAAAAGCAGGCGGACAAGCCAAGTGATTACCATAACGATTATGATGGTTCTGCTGGCGGCAGCAGGAGGATGTGGTCTGGTCAGTCCTACCAGGCAACAATCTCCTGATCCTAATCTAACCGAGCATAGCCAGACGGGAACACCGACCCCAAGCGGTCTGCTTACCAACAGCCCGGTCATCATCGGCACCTCCACCATTGCCGACATCGTGGAAAAGGTGAGTCCGGCGGTGGTCAATATCGAGACTACCACCACGGTTAACAGCGAGGATGTCTTTTTTAACAATGACTTCTTCCGCGAGTTTTTCGGCAATGATAGCCGCGTTCCCCGCCCCAATGTCCAAACCGGAGTAGGGACCGGCTTCCTGATCAGTTCGGATGGATACATTTTGACCAATCAGCATGTAATAGATGGCGCAACCCAAATTGTGGTCCGCATAGATGAATCAGATCAGGACTACCAGGCTGCCGTAGTGGGCCAGGACTATGAACTGGACTTGGCTATCATAAAGGTCGAGTCTGATAAAACTTTTACCACCCTTAATATGGGCGATTCGGACCGCATACGAGTAGGGGATTGGGTGGTCGCTATCGGTAATCCTTACGGACTTGATCATACCGTTACGGTGGGAGTGATAAGCGCCAAGGGCCGACCCATAAGTATCGAGGACCGGGTCTACCGCAACCTGATCCAGACTGATGCCGCCATCAATCCGGGTAACAGCGGCGGTCCTCTCCTGAATACCATCGGTGAGGTGGTGGGGATCAATACTGCCGTAAATTATGAAGCCCAGGGCATAGGTTTTGCTATCTCAATCAATACTGCCAAGGAGATCATCGACGAATTGATCCGCACTGGTCAAGTGGTCCGGCCCTATATTGGGGTTTGGTTGGAGCCCATGAATGAGACACTTGCTGCCCGTTATAATATTGAAAACTCCGGGGTGATAATCGCCAGCGTGATACCAGGCGGACCAGCAGAAAAAGCGGGGCTGCGGGTCAATGACGTCATCGTAAGCCTGAATAATACTACTGTCAGGGATTATGAAGGGTTGCAGGATTTTCTTCATACCAGAGAAGTAGGGGAAACAATCACCGTGAAGATCATCCGCAGCGGCAATGCCGTATCGATTCCAGTTACCCTGGCTGAGAAGCCGCAAAACAGCTCCCGGTAAGCAAGAAGGCCTAAGGCCAGGAGCTCATGCCAGCCCTGCGCAACTAAATGACTAGGCGGACAATAATAAGAATACTATATGTTTAGGGCAAGATTTTTCCAGAAGGAGGTCTAAGGGTGAAGAAACATAACCGTATAGGCGTGCTTACCGGCGGCGGTGACTGCCCCGGCTTAAATTCCGTCATTCGCGCTGTAACCAAGGCAGCGATAAACAAATACGATATGGAGGTAGTCGGTTTCCTGGATGGCTTTAAAGGATTGGTCGAAAACGACTACATGACCCTGGATTTAAAGGCAGTATCCGGCATCGGTTACCGGGGAGGCACCATATTGGGCAGCAGCAACCGGGACAACCCCTTTGCCTTTTACTCCAATCTTGACGGCAATCGGGTAGCGACCGATCAATCGGATCGGGCTATCGCCAATCTTGAGGGTTTGGGATTGGATGGACTGATAGTCATAGGCGGCGACGGCAGCCTTCATATCGCCCAGCGATTTGTCGAAAAAGGCGTAGCGGTTGTGGGGGTGCCCAAGACCATCGACAACGATCTTTCCGCCACGGATATAACATTCGGTTTCAACACCGCTGTAGATACAGCCTCGTCAGCCCTGGACCGCCTCCATACCACCGCCGAGGCCCACCACCGGGTCATGATCCTGGAGGTCATGGGGCGTTATGCGGGTTGGATTGCCCTGCACGCGGGGATATCCGGCGGGGCCCACCTGATATTGATACCGGAGATACCCTATAAGATAGAGAATGTGATAGCCAAGATCCGCAAACGTCAGTGGTATGATAAAAAATTCAGCATTATCGTGGTGGCTGAAGGGGCTGCTCCACTGGGTGGCCGGCAGGTAGTTCAGAAGATGGTGGCAGAAAGCCACGACCCGGTTAGGCTGGGGGGGATAGGACACCATCTGGCCCAGGAGATCGAACAACTCACCAAAATAGAGACCCGGGTGACCGTGCTGGGGCATCTGCAGCGAGGCGGCTCCCCCATACCGTATGATCGCATATTGTCAGCCCGCTATGGGGTGGCCGCAGTGGACGCATTCGCAAGCGAACAGGCGGGGACCATGGTAAGCTTGCGGGGACAGGAGATCATCACGGTTCCGATCAAGGAGGCCATCAGTGAGTTGAAAAAAGTTGATCCTGAGAGTAGTATGGTAGAAGCGGCCCGGGCCATGGACATCAGTTTTGGTGATCGTTAAAGAGAGGGAGACTTATTGCCGGGGCGGCAGGATATTATTATAAGCAGGAGAGGGGACAAAAACTATGGTTTACAAGCCCAAGGATTCTCATGGCGGGTTACTGGGGCTGGTAGTAGGCATTATCGTGTTCGGATTCGTCATCTGGGGTATCAATTTTAGCCTTGACGAGGCAGACAAGGCGCTAAAGTGGATGTTGCTGGTGCCTACCTTCATCTTTGTTATCGGATATCTCTATCTGCTCCTCGGCGCATTTATAATGAGCTACAAAGTTGATGAAGGTGCAGTTACCATAACCGCCGGCTTAAACAAAAAACGGATCCCGCTGGCGGCTATAGATGAGATCATCGACGTTAAGGGCCAGGCCAACCTTTTCCCGTTCCTGGGTACGGCCGGGAAGGGTTACATGTTCGGCTTGTACTCCGGCCGGGGGTTGGGGTCCATGAAGATGAGCGCTACGTATCCCGAGGATGGATTTGTGGTGCTCAAAACCAAGCAGGGCGTTTTCGGCATCACTCCCGCTGACAGCGATGGGTTCATTAAAGATGTGGCCGGCAAGGCCGGTAAGGGTCCCCAGACTATCGATATGGACGAGATGGACCCGGAGGTTTACGGCAAAGCCATGCACAAGGATGAGAATTTTGCCCTCTTCATGCGTCTAAACCAAGCATTCCTAATTATTCTGGCGGTATTGATAGCAGCATTTTTCCCAGGTTCCGGAGCTCCCAAGATAATCGTGCTGTTGATGGTCCTGGCCCTGGCCTTGTATGCCTTCAACGCCAGCAACGCCAAACGGCTTTACCAGTTCAGTCCTTTCGGGGCCGACGTAACACTACTTATCGCCTTGGCGGTCAACGGTATATTCATTATTCTGACCGTCGTAGGCATTTGGTTCATCTAGTAAACACACGGGTTATTCAATAATTATAATTATGTAAACCTGTTGATAAAACATAGCAGCAAAGGACAATGATAACCATGCAATTAGGAATAATCGGCATGCCCATGGTGGGCAAGACTACAATGTTTGAACTGCTGACCGGGAGCAGTGATAAAGGCAGTCAAGGTAAGGCCCAGACCGCCATCGCCCGCATACCTGACTCCAGGATAGACTACCTTTCCGGTGTGTTTAAGCCCAAGAAGACCACATATGCCCAGCTGGAGGTAGTAGACATCCCTGGTCTAACTCCGGGCGGGGAAAAAAATTCAGCCCTTTTTTTGGATGCAGTCCGCCGGGCTGATGCTTTGCTGCATGTGGTCAGACTGTTCGACAATGAACTGGTGCCGTATATATATGACAGCATTGACCCCATTCGGGATATCGAGACTATAAACTATGAGTTACTGCTATCGGATCTGGACCTTATTGAAAAACGCATCGAGCGCATTAATAGCAACAAGAAACGCAGCCAGATGTTAAAAGAACTGGGGCTGCTGGAACGGCTGCGGGATGCCTTGAACGAAGAGAAAGCGATATCATCGGTGGCCATCAATGATGATGAACAGGAGATAATGTCCACCTACCAATTTCTGACCAATAAACCGCTTCTGATCTGCCTGAATATCAGCGAGAACGAGATCAGCCTGGAAGAATATCCGCAAAAGGATAGGATTATGGAGTATTCCCGGCAGACCAATATACCGGTTGTCGCGGTTTCTGCCGATATAGAGAGGGAAATAGCCGAATTGGAGCCGGCCGAAAAAGAAATCTTTTTGCAGGACCTAGGTATAACCGAAACCGGTTTAGCTAAGATCAGCCGTTCCATGTACCAGCGATTGGGTTTAATATCTTTCTTCACGGTGGGAGAAGACGAAGTCAAGGCCTGGACTATTGAAGCCGGCACCAGTGCTCGCAAGGCGGCTGGGAAGATCCACTCCGACATTGAGAGGGGATTTATACGGGCCGAGGTGGTTGATTACCAGGTGTTCAAAGATTTAGGCAGCATGGTTGCCGTTAAGGAAAAAGGCCTGTTCCGTTTGGAAGGCAAGGAGTACGTAGTCAAGGACGGGGAAATTGTGCATTTTCGCTTCAACGTATAGATAACAACAGATAGCCAAGGTATTGATCCAACAACGATAAAAATGGCCAGGACGTCATCACGACGGTCCTGGCCGTTTTGTTGGCGGGCGATCATCAATTTGATCGGGCGGGTTCACGCACTAACCCGGCCCTGTTTTCATATCATGGATTATGAGAAAGAAGCCTGATGAACTGTTTAATTACATCAGAGCCATACGCCGCCGGTCTGGCAAGTTAATTTGTCCCCAGGAGAAAGTAGTTGTGGGAGTACTCACTACTCCCAGTAAAGGCATGGCTTACCCACTCCCGTCGGGTAAAGACTCTCGCTTGAAACAGGAGATGACGAGGATAGCCAGGACCCATGGCATATTTATGTTCTTCTTCTATGCCAAGGGCTTCGACATGAACACCGACGGGGTAGTCGGTCACTGTTTTGTGAACAAGAAGGGGAGAACGGGCACATGGACCGCTGCTGTCTTCAGCCGTCCGCACATAGTGTACAACCGCATTAGTTACCGGAAGGATGAAGCTCAAAAAGAGGTTCAGCAGTTGCTGGTTAGCCTGCAAAAACATCCGTCCATAAAACTATTTAATCCCCGGTTTCTCCATAAGTGGGAGGTGCATAAAAGCCTGGTCTGCAATAGTCGCACCCGCGAAATGACGCCGGAATCTCATCTTTTTAACATGAACAACCTGGGACTAATGCTGCAAATATATCCCCAGCTATTTATTAAACCGATAGATAACAGCGTCGGCAAGGGGATTATCATCGTCAGGCGGGCCCCGCATGAGAGAGGTTATGAATACAAATCAGCCAGCTCTGACCGTGGCTGGTCGCGATTCAGATTGGCTCAGAACCTATATGACAGTCTCAAAAAGGACATGAGCCCCAACCGCCAATACCTAATCCAGAGGGGCCTGCAGCTAGCCAAAATAAACGGGCGCAGATTTGATCTGCGCGTCCAGACACAGAAAAACGGACAGGGTGAATGGGTCTTGACAGGTGTGGGGGTCAGGGTGGCGGCACCCAACAAATATGTCACCCACGTACCCAATGGAGGAACCCGGGCCAACTTCGACAAAGTGATGATGACGGTATGCCACGGTTCTACGCGAAAGATAAAAAACCTGAAAGACCAACTGATCCACATAGCAGAGACCGTCCCCAATGTATTGGAAAAGGAGCTGGAGATGAACCTGGGCATCTTATCAATCGACATTGGACTGGAACAAAACGGGGCAATGCAAATCATCGAGGTAAATTCCAAGCCGGCCAGTTTTGATGAAGGCCATATCCGCCGTCGGCACCTGGAATATTTGAGCCAATATTTTCTCTACCTGAGCAAATCATAATTCTGTTGGAAAAGAGGACTCATAATGCTGTTAGGATTTACATACCGGAATAACCCAACCGGAGCCTCTCTTAAAACCTACCTGTCATCCAAAGGCCATATTGCCGCCCAGCGGGAATTTACCATGGACGGCGAGGTTTACCATAGAATCTTGATCAAGAGCGGGCCCTCCGATGTCCGGTACCAGATAAACTCCATCCAGGCCGTGCGGGCCAGTCAGAATCAAGATGATCTCTGGAACATCCTCGACATCAACGGTATTCCCTTCGATCCTAATCTGGATGACGAGTTTATCCGCAGTTATAATATCCTGATATTCGATTGGCAGGCTATCTCCATCCGCCAGAACCCCAGCCATCGAGGGAGCAAGCCCAAATATCTAGAGGAGGAGCAACTGAAAAAGGGAGCCGAAATGGCCAAACGGGCCCTCTATATATTGGGGTTGGATTATGGCATGGTGAAAGTAGCGGTCACAGCCGGAAAAAGGTTGTATGTAGTCAAGGTTGACAGTTCACCTCTCATCCGTCCAAGAGACTTGTCAGTTCTGTTCGACAAATTGGATGGCGTGATCGACATGTGCAACAGTCCCAATAATCGGGAGGTTAGACTCGGGGCTGACCCTGAGTTTATGCTATACAACATCAAGAATGGCAAGATGACCCCCGCCTCGCAATTCTTCCCCCGTGACGGGGTAGTAGGCTGCGACGCGCTGCGTACCCCTAACCGGCAATCCCGGCCTATAGCAGAATTAAGGCCCCGGCCAGCGTATTCCCCCCGGAGACTAATGGCTAATCTGGAGGATGCCATGCAGGTCGCCTATCGTCTGGCCCCCTATAAGAACATCAAATGGCTGGCCGGCAGCCGGCCTTTTCAGGGGTACTCTATCGGTGGGCATATACATTTCAGTAACGTAAAGCTGAACAATCATATATTGCGGGCTTTGGACAGCTACCTGGAGTTGCCGCTATTTCTTCTGGAAAACCAGGCAACTGCGGTCAAAAGACGCTTGAAATACGGATTTTTGGCTGACTTCCGGATCAAAGACCATGGGGGCTTTGAATACCGTACCCCGGCCAGCTGGCTGGTATCCCATCAAATCGCGGCGGCGGTATTGTGCCTGGCAAAAATAGTGGCCAGCAACTATTTATACCTGACCAGAAACTGTTTCTTGGGTATCGAGGCCCAGCGGGCTTTTTATGAAGGCAACCAGCAATACCTGCGCCCCATGTTCCACGATATCTGGTCCGACATTAAAAGGTTGGATATGTACAACATTTATCAGCAGGAACTGCAGGTCATAGAAGACATGGTCAATGACCATAGCAACTGGGATGAAAGGGAAGACTTCAGGAAATCCTGGGGCATAACCAGAGTGGCTGTAAAAAAAAACGAACTTCTTCTCCTCGAGCTACCAGACGAAGAAGACTCTGGGTATGACCTTGCCACACCTGACGTCAGCCGCCGATCAAGGAGTATCAACCAGTACCGTACCATACCCCTGGGTATCAATTACTGGGACCGGAATGATCGGTACAACCACCAGTACACTTCCGACCCAGTTTATATAAATACCCAAAGCCATTATTATTAGTAATGGGTCATTCGATTCGCGGCCGAATTCTTCCACATAGCCAAGGTCAAAGTGATAGGGGTGAGCCCCCCATCAGGGTGCCGGCCCCTATTTCATACCCAGATGGCCCAACAGAATGTTGGCGGCTTTCACCTGACGGTTGATACGGGTATTAAGGGGATCCCGGGAACAGGTTTCAAAGATGAAGGCATTGGTTCCGCATTGTATGGCCGATGCCCGGGCCAGGCTGCCGCTCACCGGATAACGCAGCAATGAAAATTTCTTATACGAGGTGCTAATGTTGGCGTTCATGGAGTTTACTATCTTATTCCCAACTATCCTTGTTTGGCTTTTGGGATAGTAGATGAGCGATTGACCTACCGACGAAGAGGACTTAAGCTTCTGATAATTGGCGCCCTCATGCATATCCATCAACCAATCAGGGTCATATTTTTTGACCTGCTGAAAGATTGCCTTGGAAAGAGTATTGGTACTACTGCCCGATTTGGTTTTGGGGAAAGCCCGATTGAGGTCGGAGCCCCCTCCGGAACGTGTGCCGGCGGCCACTGCACGTTTATTGGCCTGAGGAAGGACCAGCAGCTTGCCCTTCTTTATATTGAAGTCTTTCACCTTAGCTGCAGCTTTATAACCAGCGCGCTCATTCCCATGCACTCCACCTACGATCATTACGGTCGGCCCAGCCTTACCACTGTCAATTATGTACATAGGGGTGGCGTATTTGGTTCCTGACGCTACGGTGATCTTCTTGGTAGTCTGGGCTTCAGCCGTAGCGACTGTTCCCAGCTGGGGAATAACACAGAAGGTGGTGAAAATAAAAATCCCCAGGATTATCTTCGACAAGGAGCGGGTTGCTTGTGCTCTTACTTTTTTCACTAATTCTCATTCCTTTCTTAAATGTAATTTCCTTGGAATAAAAGTAAGCAGCCCCTAATTTCAACATAAATTTACACATTTCCTGCCTTACTTTAGATGTAATATTTGGGAATAGCTTACAATATCCGAGGCTGCTAGGCTGGCAGGGCCTCGAAAAATTCCATTTAGACCTTGTTTAGGAATAAAAGCTGAATCCGGAAACAAGACTTTACAACATCTCGAGTATGGATAGCAAACCAAGGCCGAAGAGGGGAATGCCGATGGGGAGAGGGGAGAGGGGGCACAGGAAAACGTATGAGAAAACGGCTATAAAATAAGAGTGAGCGCCGGTTCACTTCAATAACTAGCAATTTCCCAATTAAGGTCCAGGACTTCAAACTGATGGCTATAGCCATCCAAAGCGGTCCGGATAGTTTCCATAATCAGATCAGTCTCGGAAACAGATTTGCAGACGGCGGCGAATCCAATGCTAGCTCGCTGCCACAGGTCATGATGATCCACTTCGGCGACCGAAATACTAAACCGCTTGCGCATCCTATCAGTGAGGCTCTGCACTATCTGCCGCTTATCCTTGAGGGATGTGGCATACGGCAAATATATTTCCGCTTTACTGTACAATACATACATATCTGGAGCCTCCTACATAGAAAAACGGCACCTGCCGGTGCCATTAAGATCTTGACTTATGATTTTATGGCCGGGACTTCCTTTTCCCATTCAGCTACAAAACGATCCAGGTCCTTTTGCATAACTGGAATCCGTTTGCTGGTCACACCGCAGTGTAAGCACTTGTCATTCTTGAATCCCTGGGCGGAGCATTTCTCGATTACTTCCTGGTCGCAACCATAATTGCCACACTCGGAGCAGCGGAAGATGGGGTTTTTACAAGGATGGGAATCCTTATCGCCACGACACCTGGCGATGTTGGCTTTTTCCTCCTCAGACAAATCAATAAGCCGTTTCTGATTCATATGGCCGGCGCGCATCCAGAACTTGTTGCTGGGATTCACTCTCGTCATAGAAATCACTCCTTGCATATTCAATCTGATTTACGGTCACTGTAAAATAGCACTGTAAAACACACTGGAAACATATTATAAGTGTAACATATACAGGAATGACCCCCAATATAGGCACCGCCACTGAATAATTAATATCGAATAAAATTATTGAAGACAGATAAAACATCGATAAGTAATATGCAAACGGCTTAATACCGGCTTTACTGGCCATTTTTCATCCCTTTCGCAACTTCGCATAATGAACATTATGTAAACTAGAATTATTATTGGCTCTCCCCTAAGATTTTGAACACTCCCCCAAGGGTTTTCCCCCTAAATTTATGAATAGTCCATAAATCATGCGAATCCATTTATAATTTCCAGCTCATTGCTTATTTCTAATTCATTTCTACGGTTTACTTCTCAGTCACTTTACTCTCGCTTCAATTCATCAATTTGTACACGAATTTGATGTGCCTGATTTGTTGTTCAATGTTGGTGTCAGTCTCCGTTTCTAATTGCATCTTAAAAACACCAACCTGGCTTTGTGAAATCATTTTTACCTTACCATGGCGCTATGTTCGAATATATGCCCAAAAAGACTCGTCGAGATTTGCCCATAGAGCGATTATTAATCGTCATCTATACCTATGATCCTATGATATCTTCCTGAGTCAATTCTGACACCTCTGATTGGAAAAACAGTGATTATGCGCATTTAGGCATCGCTGCATGCTGATTATTTGAATGCGCTACATAGATTCCGCTGTTTAGATATGTGCATTCGGTCATCTTAATTTTTAGGACGCTATAGCCAGGACGCTTTTCTATAGTGCCAGATCAATTTGGTCTTGTTCCTTCTTGATATGATACCGGTGTTTCCTCTTGATGGCGGCAGGGTGTTGCGGGCGTCACAGCATATCATATTGAATGATCCCCCGCCTAGTTTACATAATATTGGTTATTGTATAGCCTAGCCTTCTATAGCGGAAGTAACACCAAATAAATGGCATTAACAAAAATATACTTCGCCACTGCTATGATGTGCCTGGAAAATACCATTCATCATTCCTAGATGCACACCACTGCCCTGCCCTGCTTGCTCAACTTGAAGACCTGAACCGTACATGTTGTGGTCCAGGTCTTCAAAGGATTCTCCCCCAATTAGATAAATGTTTAATTGTTTATTCCATCTAAACCCGCCAGTATAACGCTGATATAGGCATGTCGCCCTCCAATCTCATCTGCCTTTTGCCACGCAGTGTTCGTCGCCCTATATTTCAGTTCCAATCGGGCATTTAGACATACAATTGAAGCAATAATACTGGTTTCCCACCAGAATTGACGGATAGAGACGCCAATAATCAACGCTTGCAATCATGCGCTTCTGGTCCTCCGGTGATGCCGCCAGCGCCTTTCTCCAGAAGTTGATATTGGCACCCAAACCGTATGGTTGACAACTCTTGAAACATTCATTGACAACCGTCTTGCCTTCCTCATCCAATGCTCCGGCGGGGCATTCTTCCACGCAAATATCACAATAGGTACATAATTCATCAGTCAATTGAGGATCAGATGACAGGTCCAGGTCACTAAGGACTGCCGAGAAGTTTACTCGGGTACCAAATCGGGGATGGATTATCAGATTATGGCGGCCAAATACGCCCAGTCCGGCAGCTTGGGCGGCATGCCGCAGGGAAACCTGGCCAACCGCCCCACCAGTTTCTTTCACCATGGCAAAAGGGTTGGAATTCGGTACTGTAAAGGCTTTGCCCTTATACTTACTTTCCAGGAACCGGGCTACTCTATAATTGGCTGTCCGTGAAAATTCCATCACGGCCTGTCTTCCTGCCATGGCAGTGTCTTTATCCTCGCTATCGCAGGAGGACAGTTCTTTATAAGCCAGGACTATAATGGACTTGATATCCCGAGAAATCGTCTCAATTTTGGGCGACCGCGGACTGTTATAATCGGCAACTGCCGCAAAGCCTACATCATCAACCCCTAAACTCAATGCAAACTCTCTAATACTCTCTTTCATAATAAATCCTCCTTGTTTTTTGCTCAATATTCTCCTGCATGCAACCACCATAAAACAAACGTGCTTTTTAAGCGATGCTAAACGCCTGTGGTCTCAGCTCGTCTTTCAATCGTCATCATTGTTGCAGAGATAGTAGCCACAAGTTTTAGTTCCTCTTCTGAAATGGCAAAAACCTCTCCAGTACAAAAAGATATGATTCTGCCCGATTTAATTACTTTGCCACGAGCAATGAACTGCTCCCCTTTACCTGGGGCGATGAAATTTACTTTGTATTCAACTGTAAGAACTTCAGCCCCGCTGGGCATCAGAGTAAAAGCTGCATATCCACAGGCGGAATCCACAATGGTCGTAATGATACCTGCATGTAAAAATCCATGCTGTTGAGTTAGGTCAGGTCGGAATCGAATTCGAATTTCGACCTGACCAGGAACAACCGTGACCAGTGTGGCACCGATTAGTGTCATTACCTGTTGTTGGGAAAAGCTTGTTCGAACTCGATGCTCAAAATCTTCGACACTAGGTGCAAATTCATATTTAGAAGCGTCCATTTAGCTCCCCCTTTCGCAAACAATTTACCGTTGATATAACTATTAACACACTATGTGATATTAGTGAAATTAATAATAATAATATGCTTAATTAGCAGCTATAATTATATAAAGGGGTGATCTTGATGGAATGGAATCAAATGGAGGGCTTTTTCCAAACGGCTAAAACGGGGAACTTTACCAAGGCAGCGGCCGTCAATCATGTGACACAGTCAGCTGTATCGCAGCAGATCAGTAAGCTGGAAGAAGAGCTGGGTGTCAGCCTTTTTGATAGAATCGGCAAACGTAAACTGATACTTACCGAGGCTGGAGA
>JAAYJY010000068.1 GCA_012522705.1 Syntrophomonadaceae bacterium
CTGTATTCAGTTAATATACTTCAGGTAGTATTCCTCTTACACTCACTTCCCCTTCTTCCCTATATCGGCGGACAAAGAACGAACCCTACATTGCTGCCTGGGAGTTTATCAATATAGTGGAACTATTACCGTGCCACTCGATATCGCAACCAAAAGCAGCCAAGACCGCCCGCAACGGAATATAGGTTCTGCCATCCTTTATTATTGATTTTGTGTCTATTGCTGTTTCCAGCCCATTGACCAGGATGAAATTTTCATCAATGGGCAGCTTAGCAGTTGTCCCAGCCTTTTCCACAGTTACTACTCTGTTTCTTTCATCATAGCCTACGGTTGCACCTATGGCTTCCATCGTTTTGCGCAAAGGGATCAGGGTCCGGTTGTTTTCATCTATAAAGGGAACACCGAGGCCTTCTCCTTCTATAAATACCAGCTCTTGGTTATCTATAATTACGGTAATATGCCGATTTAACTCCTCCTCGGACAGCTGTTCAATCCGGGATAGAATATCATTTATCATTAATATAACACTGGTCTCACCCTCTGAATCCTCATTGACATCAAAGAGCATTACACCCCCCGCTTGTTTTAGAGCAATAACGGTTTTCTCCCGCAGTGTATTTAAGCCATTATAATAGGACTCCAAGGGAACTGTCGGTGCATAATCAGAATAAGCATACTGGGGATTTGCCTCCGCCAGATGCCGGTACTGCATCCAGCTGGGCCTGGCATAAAGGGGCATTCCCAGAACAATTTCATCTGCCGGCACCCCCCGGTTCAGCCAGTATTTTATCGATGTCTCCGCAAACCAAATTGGGCAGTGCGCTTCATTGTTCATGTCATAAGCCATTACATTTATAAAGCTAAAGCTCTCCAGGCAGATATCAGTAATTAACTTAGATGCTTCCGGCCCCTCGGTTGCAGACCAGGCACCATTAAGAGCAGCAGTAAGCTCCTTGTCCTGTAAATCAAGAGCAGCTTTTAATTCCACTATCAGCTTCTCGTAATCAGCAATAGAATTGGCATTAGGATGTTCCCAGTCCAGCTCCACCCCGTCCAAGCCATATTCAGTTACAAATCTGCAGATCTTTTCTATAAGCAGTTTTCTTTTTTCATCAGATGCAGCTACTGTCTCAAATATTGGTTGTAGCGGCTTATTCTGATACGACCAGCCACCTACGGCAATAAATACTTTCGTTCCGTCTTTATGTGCTTGGGTCACTATCTCCCTTAATTGCTCTGGCTTTTCCAACTCTACCAGAGAACCATCCTCCCACGGAATAAGAAATGCATAAATCACATGGGTCAGCTTATCAGTTGACAATTTCTCCACCGGTTCATCAAACAAATCTCCAGAATAGTAGCCAACCACCTTAAATTGGCCTCCCTTGATCTCTTGTGTATCACTGGCACAACTAGTTGCCGCGCATAAGCTTATAATCAGCAATGTTAGCACCAATGTCCCCTTTATTATAGTTTTCTCCACGTTATTCACTCCTTGTATAATAAGTATTTAAGACAGATATTTTGAAGTAATACAGCTAATATCGCCAGTCGTTTCTATAAGGACTGAATAGTCTCTGTCATTGCGCAACTTCCATCTATCACAAAGATCCTGTCTTCCGTCCTTTCGCCGTGATTTCGCTGATGCAAAACTACTCTTTTGTTGGAAATAAGGTTTTAACAGGCTGATCGAGCCAATCGCCAGCTTTCTTCCAGGTACCTTTGTAGCTAATACTTTTCCTTTTTTTCAGATAATCAATATATATCATCGGCAGAAAACCCAGCAGCCAGATTGTTAGCCCGAATACCAGACTGGTAACAAAGCTCCCGGTTTTTGCTTCGATTATTTGGCTTAATGATGTAGCCATAATCATTAAAACCAATAAGACAATCCAATGACGTTTGACATCCAGATATTTTATCAATATGCCCATATGCAGACAGACCGGGATTAATACCAGGGCGATGATCAGTATAAACATAATGGCGAGTAGAAAACGCATAAAAACCCTCCTTTTATTTTGCTGGTCATAAAGGGGTCTGTACCGGTAAAGTAGTAAATGCCCCGCAAAAGTAAATTATGTTGACCTTTCCAGGACTTGATTGGAGTGGCTTAAGGAAATATTTTTATTAGAGTGAAGTAAGCTAAATTCATAGCGGGTCTTTTGTTTTTTTAATTTCTTCTTTATTCAATACCGTTTTTTACGAAGTCCTTGAGCTTAACGCCTGTATATTCCTTACCCGCTGAGCACAATTCTTTAATCGGATTGGTCAAATCGGCTCGGATTTCCTGAAATTCTTCATAGGAAATTGTTTTACCATCTTTCAAAAAGGTAGAGTTTTCAGGAATTACATCCTGATGAAGCACTTCCTCCTGATACCGATAAGCATCTATATGATAATTGAAGTCAAACGTATGTTTTAAAATTAGTTCTCCATTTCCAATGTCAAATAGCTGACCGATGTAGGCAGCTTTCCATTTTTCACCGGCCTCGGTATTGGACTTCCATATACATAAGTTCTGATCACCCTCATGATTTACCAGTTTCAATCCCCCGCTGGGAGCGCCTGCATTAGCAAACAACTCGCCTTCCCGCAATAAAACCGGAGCACCTGATTTACAGGTGTACAGTTGGTAGTACTCCCAATTCCCATCAAGATAAATCACTATAAATTCATCTTGTCCGTCGTTGTCCAAATCGGCAAGAGCACCTCTATGATATTCCTCGGAAAGCTCATCCGGTTGCTTGGCCAAAATTCCGTTGGCGATCTGCATGTAAACATCTTTGTCCTGGGGTTGGTCATTGTTGTGGAGAATCGTTGGCACCTTGATGTTCAAACCGATAGCGATACGGCTACGCGTATTATTATGGGGATTGGTGGCCAATCCGACCCCGACCGCCAATACCGCAAGCAAAGCGGCAATTATTACCCAGAACGCTGGCTTCTTATAATTCAGCACATTCTTAATCCGTGCCTTCACATGGCTTACACCAAAGGCCAGAGGATTAGCCGCAAAAAGCCCGTTGCTTTTTGCGGAAAGGGCCAGCAGGGAACTGGAATAGCCGCCCTTGGCCTCTGGGTTCATCTTGTGCAGAACGCTTTCATCACAAGACATCTCCATGTCCCGGCTCATGAGGGCAAAGGACAACCACATTACAGGATTAAACCAGTGGAGAATGAGGGCGAAGAAAGCAATGGGTTTAACGAGGTAATCCCTTCTGCCGATGTGGGTACGTTCATGCTCAAGTATGTAGGCAAGATCGGCGTCCGCCACACCCAACGGCATATAGATTTTCGGATGGACAAAACCGCAGACAAAGGCTGTACCGATTCGATCTGACTCGTATATATTGTCTTTCAACAGGGTAGCGGTCAGAAGCTGTCTTTTTATTTTTACATATGAAAGTACGCTGTATAAAATCAGCACAATAATTCCTGCCAGCCAGATCAGGCTTAAAAAATACATCCATATCTGCATGGGATTTACGCTTGTCATTGGTGTAGCCGCGGGCAAGGATGAGTTCACGGCGCTGTCCAAACTGCCTAAGCCGGATTGAACCGTGGGTTCCGGCATGAAACCTATATCTTGGGGCACATATTCCAGCACCCCCGCAGTATTTTGAGAGTTAATACTCAGCAGTCCCAAAAAACTAACCGCGGAGGTAAAGGATAGGGGGCAAAGGAGGCGAAACAGAACTACCGCCCATAAGGCATAAGAGAAGATCTTGGGGGCTTTTCTTAAAAGCAGGCGGGCCAAAATCACGCCCGCAGCCACATAAGTTGCGGTGATGCTCATGTTCAGGATGGTGGTAAACAGTCCCGACAAGGCACTCATTTTACCGCCTCCTCAATAATCTGTTTCAGTTCCTTCGCCTCCTGTTCCGTGATCTTCCGCTCACCAAGAAACGCAGTCAGGAATTTCGGCAGAGAACCATCAAAGGATTTTTCCACCACTGCGTTACTCTGGTACTTCTGCACATCTTCACGTTTGACCAGTGCGGTTACCACCGCTTCTTTATTTTGCAGGATACCGCGCTCAGAGAGCTTTTTTAAAACTGTGTAGGTGGTGGATTTCTTCCATCCTAGTTTTCCGGCACAAAGCCTTACCAGTTCAGTTGAATTGACGGGCTCATTGTCCCAGATAATACTGGCAAATTTATACTCTGCATCAAACAGCTTATATTTTTCCATAGGTTAAAAATCCCCCTTTAAGTTTATCGCGATAAACCTCGTCTTTAGTTTATTGCGATAGACCTTCTATGTCAATAGCCCGCAGAAAAATGAATAACCCGCAATTGCTTGCAGGCCTTAATGTTATTACACTAGCCAGCGCTGGTTCTTAAAAGATTTGTTCCCGAAATACGACAATGCAAATCGTTTCCATTTATATTAAAATGCATACGAGGAGTGAATATTTTGAAAAAGCTCTTAATTGGCCTCACGATTTGCCTTATATCTGTGTACATGTTAGGTTGCCAGCCGGTAGCCAGGGAGGATGATGTAGAATCCAATCCTGTTAGTGACATTCCTGTTATCACAGAAAACGATGCAAACAGAGAAACAAATAGTAAACCAGAAAGCCAACCGGATAGTAGAGTAGATATGATATTAGAAGCGGACGCAGAAAAAATAGCCTTTGAAGCGGCAAAAAAGGCAATAACCACTGTGCCCTATTGGAAAGATGTAAAGATAAAAAACATTAAGTGCATTAGAACCGAATTAACTGAATACCACCCTTATTATGTTTATCCAGTAGAGAAATATCCAAACGAACCACTACCTTTCGGCGCAGGGCAATTAGACCTGAAAGGATTAAAATATGCAGTTCTGTTCCAAGATACGGGTGATGCAAGCAGTTACTTGTACATTTATGTTGATCCCATAACCGGAGAAGTTATCGGCTGTAAATATACATCGGATTAAAGTCCTTAAATTGGGGAGTCGCTTACCAGGATGTAAATGTTTCAGATAGGATTTACAGAATGAAATACTTAAAAACTTTAACCAAAATAGTACTTGCTCTATCTGCCATAGTGGTCGCCTTCAACATTGCACTTCAAATATTTCTTACATTAAGTGGAGCGGGAATATCTGTTGCCGATATTTATGCTCAAACCTTACCCCAAGGAGATAGCAAAGAAATCGAATATAGCAATACATATCTAGTGGAATCAAAAAGCTATTTTGAACGGCAAGAAAGAAGTCAATGTGCCGGCTTTTCTTCAGCTTATGTTCTTAGGATATTGGGAGAGGAAATAGGCGGCAGGGAAAATTACCAGCAGCTGGACCATAAGTTTTCCAATGGTTATGTGATGCCCCAGGCAATTATTGAAGTTTTCCGGGAATATGGTCACGAGGCAAAAATGCTCCGGGGTGATTTGGAACATTTAAAAACAAGGTTGAACCAGGGGCATCCGATCATTGTTTTGATTGGGCATTTTATCAGTTGGCAACACTATGTGACAGTGGTTGGGTATGATGAAGAAAATATTTTCCTCTATGACTCCAACCAGGATACGGATAATACCCATGGCTATAACCGGACCATGACCAATGCGGAATTTATATCTCAGTGGAAAAACGAAATACCGTTGTTCGAACAGATTTATTTTGTGGTTGAGCGGAAATAAATCATTTCATAATATGCTCATAAGTAATAATATCCATTACATCTGGTATCCCTTGCCGAAAAATAAATAACTCGCAATGACTTGCGGGCATGATCCCCTGTATTATTGCTGTTTACAATAACCATTCATAATTGCGCTTGCCATAAAGTATACGGCGGATCTGAACGGTGTCGCACTTCACAACATAGAACACCAGATAGCTTTCCACCACCAAACAACGGTAGCCCTTCGCCTTCAAGGGAATATTCCGCACATAAGGACAACGTTCAGGCATCTCCGACAGACTGCCTATTTTTTGCGAAAGAAGATCGTAATACCGGAGCGCGGCATCGGCGGATAAGGTGTTTAAATAATTGATAATATCAATAAAATCACGTTTAGCGGCCGGATATATTTTCACCTTATATCCGTCCATGCACCATATCCCTTAGTTTCCTCGACACTTCAAAGAAATCTTCGCCCTCTGCACCACCCATGATCTCTTCCTCAGCTTCGGCTAATTTAGCATATAAGTTAATCAACGACTGTTGACGCTCATATGTTTCCAAGCTCATCACAACCATGTCGCCCACACCATTTTTGGTAATGAAAACCGGTTCACGGGTCTGATGGCAAATTTCCGAAATATCGTTGGCATTGTTCCTCAAATCTGAAATAGGTCGAATATTTGGCATTTAAACCCCCCCTTGTTCATATCCACAGCAAAATTATATCATAATTATGGGCATTTATCAAGAATCGGCTGGTTACGGCTAACGCCGCAACTGAACTTTCTTTCCTCTTGTAATCAATCCCGTAACATGTCCAAGCTTCTGTCGTAGATATGATCCGAGCCAGTATTGGCAAATCTTCTTTTGTAGCATCCCGAAAATTCACTTGAACCACAAAATCACTCCTTGAAATCATTTGGATTTTGCCTGAAGAAAAAATGATATAACCGCAAATTCCATCTATCACAAAGATCCTGTCTTCCGTCCTTTCGCCGTGATTTCGCTGATGCTAAAAACTACTCTTTGGTTGAAAGCAAAGATTTAACAGGCTGATCGAGCCAATCGCCGGCTTTCTTCCAGTACCTTTGGTTGAGCGGAAAAAAATTAGCGCATAATATGCTCATAAGTAATAATATCCATTACACCCGGATTCCATTGCAGGCCAGCAATTATTTTGGGCATTTCCGACAAAAAGACTGCTTCTGTTTTTCCCAAAGTTTTAATGTCTGCCCCTAATACCTGTTCAGCCTGTTCTCTGGTGATGGGAACGCCACCATAACCGTAATCTTCCTGAACAAGATTATATTCTACCGCATTAATATTATCCAACAGGGCAAAAAGCATCACTGCATCCGCCATCTTTTTCGTATGATTCACTTTATACTCCTGCCCTACGGTAAGATTCATGCGATAATCAATCCTTAGAATTCCTTCGTTCTCACTTCCAAACTCAATTCGATCTATTGGCAGTTCCTGACCATATTGCAATTGGCTAACTAATTCCCGTACTTTATTTGAATCACTTGAAGAAATATTTTTGTAAGCATAAAGCAAGCCAAAATCATAGGGGATCTTTGTATTTCCGATTTCTTCCTCTTGAGTATTGTTGAGTATAATCGATCCCTTGGGGTAGTTGCCCTTTATAAATTCAAGGGAGTTTTTTTTTAATATGCTGAGCATATGGGCTTTATAAGTATCATACCAATCCTGGGGATCGGTGTTAGCATAGCTGATATCTTCACCGCCCAGAATATTCCTGCACAAGCTTTCCATAATATGGCCCTTCAGCCCA
The DNA here is from genome assembly GCA_012522705.1 of Syntrophomonadaceae bacterium. Classification (GTDB taxonomy): domain Bacteria; phylum Bacillota; class Syntrophomonadia; order Syntrophomonadales; family Syntrophomonadaceae; genus PHAA01. Next base: position 7,416 of record JAAYJY010000068.1, read on the forward strand.
GTTTGGCCGCCTTTTTCAAACTCCGAGAATAGACAGGGCAAGGCTTCTGCATCCATTTTTATAATGGCGTCATATTCTTCCTGATGGGCAGCAATATAATCCCCAGGATTGGAAGATTCCTTTGGTGAGGACATAATTTTCGCCAGCAAATCATCAATTTTAAGGTTCGGTGTCGATATGGCAGTATCGGGAACCTCCGAGCCGGTTTTATCAATACATCCTCCCAGCACCATAGTACCGCTGATTAGCGCAACTACCAGCACTATTGGCATTAGCATTATGGCCTTGGGATTTTCCCTATACTTCATAATCAACCACAGCCTTTCTTTGAGAGTTGCTTTTTCTTTATCGATTTGCAATCAGAGTGGCTCTAATACTTCCTCCAACCCGTCAGGACGCTGCCACCCAGTGCGGCTTTGCTCAAGCAAAATAAATAGGGCTTCCCAGAATCGGGCCTTTCTTCGCTATCAGGCACTGGAGATAATTGTAGGTGCTGTAGACTATTTAAGAGTTAAGGGTTTTGAAAAATCTATCTTCTCAATATCCATTATAAATATTAGCC
>JAAYJY010000006.1 GCA_012522705.1 Syntrophomonadaceae bacterium
CTATACCTGTTCTTGAATGCCCCGGATCGCAAGCAGATCTGGTAAACAATAAACGACCTATTCCCACACCTCGTGGACCACCCGCTCCACCTCCTGGCGCAGATTAACGTTCATTCCTTTTATTATGGTAGGAAACTGCCCGGTGGTTGATGTCCATCAGCCCAGCAGGCCATGCTGGATACAAACAGTTGATGGGCCACTCCTGCCAATGGACAGATCCTGCCGCAATGTTACCACATATTCGTGTCCGAGCCGAATGGATTGGCGGGCCGGAAGCTTGCAAACAGGTTCCTAATCGAATAGATTTAACATAAATATGGGAAAGGAATTTTCCGGACCATGAGTAACTACGGCGTGCGCGCCATGAATCCGTCAGATTTAGGAATTTACTATCAATATATTAAACGGGACTTCCCGGTGGGGGAATACGCTCCCTATGATATTCTCCTTCAGCAGCTCCGCGACGGCCGCCAACGGGGAGTTATCCTTTATGAAGGCGACCAGGACCTGGCTTACGCCATTTGTTCCGGCAACAATGAGTTTGTATTGATCGGCCTGCTGGCAGTGCTGCCGCAGAAGCGGGGCCAGGGCTTGGGTTCCAAGCTTTTAGCAGCTTTGCAGCGTTACTATGCGGACTGGGCTGGTCTCATCGTCGAGGTGGAACGCCCGGAGTTGGCCAGGAGCGAAAAGGAGCAGCGAACACGTGAGGATCGCCTCCAGTTCTACCGCCAGGCTGGATTTTATTTGATTCCGGACATAGAGTACATTATTTGGGGGGTCCCTATGCACTTGATGGCCTGCCCGTTACAAATGGATATCGACAATATCTTCGCCCGCATCGAGACCACCATGTACGATATCTACCTCAAGCAGTCTGGTTCCCAATACATTCATAATCTGATGATAAAAAGGATCGGCGGCAACCAAGAAGGTAACTGATAGGTGCAGCCAGGATAAGCAGTATAGCAGTATAAACGGAGGGAACATCATGGATTTAGTCAATATGGCGGATTACGGATGGGTGGCGGCCTGGATGTCCGGTGGCGTGCCCGACGATCTATATCTGGGCCGGATCATCACCCAATCCAAAGATCTTTACCGGGTGGTAAGCGAGCAGGGGGAAATGACCGCTGAGGTGGCGGGAAAATTCCGTTTCGAAGCCCGGCTCGGGTCTGACTTCCCGGCGGTGGGCGATTTCGTATGGATGGACCGTGGTCACGATCTGGAAGGACATGCCATCATCCATGGAGTGGTGCCCCGGCGCAGCGCCTTCATCCGCCGGGCGGCCGGCAGAACCCAGGATGAACAGATTGTGGCCGCTAATATAGATACGGTATTCATCTGCATGGCGGTAAACAACGATTTCAACCTCCGCCGGGTGGAGCGCTACCTGGCTATCGCCTGGGACAGCGGCGCCCTGCCGGTGGTAGTGCTGACGAAGGCTGATCTGGCGGAGGATATGGAAAGCAAGGTCAGCCAAGTCCAGGCGGCAGCCATAGGAGCGGACATACTGGTGACCAGCAGCATGAGCGAGGATGGATATACCTCCATCCGGCATTATATCCAACCAGGAAAAACCGTGGCTTTCATCGGCTCATCGGGGGTGGGTAAATCCACTCTGATCAACCGTTTGCTGGGCAGCGAAGCCCTGGCTACCCGGGAGACGCGCAATGATGACAAGGGCCGGCACACCACCACCCGGAGGGAATTGATCCGGTTGCCCGGGGGCGGGATGGTGGTCGCTACCCCCGGTATGCGGGAGATAGGTTTGGATAGTGCCGATTTGACCAGGACCTTTGCCGAAATCGATGAATTGGCGTCCCAATGCCGCTTTTCCGACTGTACTCACCAGCAGGAGCCCGGCTGCGCCGTCCAGGAGGCCATCTCAGCCGGAGCCGTGAGCCCGGAGCGGCTGGAAAGTTATCAAAAACTAAAGAAGGAAGCCCGTTATGAAGGGTTGAACTCCCGCGAGATTGAGAATACCAAAATCAAGGAGATGTTCGCCGGGGTGGGCGGCTACAAGAACGCTCGCCGCTGGGCCAAAGAAAAGAATAAGAAAGAACATTGACTTAGTGTAATAAATGTTTCGCTTATTCGTCATATTAGGCAGAGAACGATTGAGGAGGCGGTAGTCATGAAAAAGGTTTTTGCCCTGCTATTGTTTCTGCTTTTCAGTCTGTCATAGCTGGGATGTTCGCCGGCTCAAAACAGCCCTCCCGCCCAGAATAACCCGGCTCCGACCACAGAACAGGAGCGGGATCAGGTGAACTCGACGGTGACCGCCTTCGGGCAGAAGCTGCAGATGGTGTCATTGACGGCCCCTCCCGCACAGGTACGCCAGCAGATGCAGGAGAATTACGGCGACCTGGTGACCCCCGAACTGCTGGCCCGATGGCAAAACCAACCCGACCAGGCGCCGGGACGGGCAGTATCCAGTCCCTGGCCGGAACGGATCGAACTAATGAGCAACATTGAGAAAACAGATGGAAAATTTGCGGTCAAGGGTGAGATCATCGAGATAACCAGCGTTGAAGAGGCTAGTGGGGGAGCAGCAGCCCGGCAGTCCATTGATCTGACCCTGACCAAGTCGGGCGACCGCTGGCGGATCGATTCGGTCATACTGGGCACCCGGCACAAAGATGGCACTATATTATATCAGAACGCGGAGTATGGTTTCGATTTTATCCTGCCGGCCAGCTGGCAGGGATACAAAATCGTCGATGAAGATTGGGAGGGGAGGGCCATGAACGGACCGTCCCAAGGGCAGATAATCAGCCGGGGGCCCCTACTATCCATTCGCCATCCCCAGTGGACCCAGGCCCAACCCCGCCAGGACATACCCATCCTGGTATTTACCCTGGATCAGTGGAATTCATTACAGAAGGAGGAGTTCAGCATCGGGGCGGCTCCTATGGAGCCCAAGGAACTGGGCCGCAACTCCAAATATGTATTTGCCCTGCCGGCCCGCTACAATTATACTTTCCCCACCGGTTTCGAAGAGGTGGAAGACATCCTGGCCGGCAACCCCCTGCAACCGAAATAGTCTCGGACTGTCCTTAGATTAGTGGCCAGCAGTGCTCCCAAGCCAGTAACTTGCGGGCCTGTCCCCTTGGCTCTGAAATAACTCCGGACTTTAGAAGTCCATTGGAAATGTAAAGAATTGCTCTAGGGTGTGCATAATATACTGGCGGACGTTAAGCGACAGCGTTGAAGCCAGTGTATATCATGTATACTTCACATCGGCAAAATGAACTTTTTCAATGGTCAAGGACTGTCTTCAAGTTAAAGTCAAGTTAAAGGTTAACAGTACTCCAAGCTAATTACTTGAAAGACTGTCCCCTCAACCCCAGCGAGACCCTTCACTGCGTTCAGAGTGACCTTATCAGTGTCATCCTGAGCGAAAGCGGAAGCCTGATCAACGACGACCAGAAACACGGCTGGCAATAAGCCGGGCTATTTTCTTTATCCCCACGTTTTAGTAATATTAGTGTATCTATTCTAATACATCTTTACACGCCGGACTTCTATTTACAGCAGGGGAGTGGAGCATATGATCAGCAAGGAACTGCTCGAAATTCTGTTTCGGCCCGCCAGCATGCAGCGCTGGAATGACCATATCCGGCCTCATGTCGGCTTTACGGAGCTGGACAAACAGGCTCACAAATTCATCTTTGCTTACATAATAGCCAAGACCGAGGAAACCGACCGGGGCGTCTCCATTTACTGGCAACGACTTATCGAAGGCGGCATATTTGAGTTCCTGCAGCGCGCCGTTTTGACCGATCTTAAACCATCTGTATTTAATAGACTGATGGCCAACAAGAGCCAAGAGTTGAACGACTGGGTAATTAAGCAAGTGGAAGGCTGTGTGGCTGGGGTCGAAGGCGGTTTTCTGCCCAAACTCAAGAATTACTTGAGTAATCCCCAATATGCCCATGCCGAGAAACGGATCCTCAAGGCGTCCCATTACCTGGCGACCCGCTGGGAGTTTGAGATAATCAGGCATCTGAATCAGGATATCTTCGACCTGGGGCAGACCGACCAGCATATCACCAATGAGATCGAAGAATACTACGACCTGGCCGGAGTGCAGAAGCTATACTTGGCCCGCAAGACCGGGAAATTCATGGATAAAGTTGGACAGCTGCGTTTCCAGCAGCGCTGGGCCCAGACCCACCGGGTGCCTCAGACCTCGGTGCTGGGCCATATGCTGGTGGTGGCCATAATGAACTATTTCTTTTCAGTGGAGATTGGCAGCGGAGAGAAACGTATCTACAACAATTTTATGGCCGGCCTGTGGCACGACTTGCCAGAGATACTCACCCGCGACATTGTGTCACCGGTGAAACGATCTGTGGAAGGCCTGGAGGAGCTGATCAAGGAGATAGAACGAAGCTTATTTATGGACGAGATTCTACCGCTCTTGCCCCGCAATTGGCATCAGGAGATACTGTATTTCATCGCGGACGATTTCAGCAGCCGGATAATGGTGGATGGTAATATCCGCAAGGTCACCTCCGAGATTATCAGTAAAAAACACGACACTGACACCGACAATCCGCTGGATGGCGAATTGGTCCGAGCTGCCGACCAACTGGCTGCCTACATCGAAGCGGCCATGTCCATCGCCTATGGGCTGCAGGCGCCAGATTTGGTCCAAGGCAAGCAGACTATCTATGACAAATGGGCATCCACCAAGATATGCCAGGTGGATTTTAGAACCTACTTTGATTATTTTGCCTGATGGAGCAATAATAATCTCCGGAGACGATTAAAGCGGGTGTCCTGGGTGAATAAAAGGCAGGATCTATACCGAATTCTGCGGAAAGGGAGGAGCGGATATTGACGACCACCCGGAAGAGACTGGTGGTTCTGGAGGATATGGAAGGGGAACGGCTGGATCTTTTTATAGCCGACGGTCTGGCGGACCTATCCCGCTCGCTGGTCCAAAACCTGATAAAATCAGGCCAGGTTTTGGTAGACGGGCAGCGGGTCAAGGCCAGTTATCGACTTGGTGAAGGCCAGCAGGTGGAAGTGGAATTGCCCGTCCCCCAGCCAGTCTCTATCACCGCTGAGAACCTGCCCCTGGATATCATCTACCAGGATGAGGATCTGGCGGTCATCGACAAATCCAAGGGGATGGTGGTTCATCCCGCCCATGGCAATTGGGAACATACCCTGGTAAATGCGCTTCTTTTCCATATTAAAGATCTGAGCGGGATCAACGGCGAATTGCGGCCGGGTATCGTCCATCGCCTCGATAAAGATACCTCGGGGGTGATGGTGGTAGCCAAGAACGATCATGCCCACCGAAATCTGGCCGAACAGATAAAAGACCATAGCATAACCCGTGAATATACCACTCTGGTCCATGGAAACATAAAGGAGAACCTGGGAACTATCGACGCTCCTATTGGCCGCAGCAAACTTGACCGCAAGAAGATGGCGGTAGTCAAGGAGGGACGACCGGCAGTCAGCAATTATGAAGTTCTCCGCCGGTTCCAAAATTATACCCTCCTAAAGGTCACCCTTTTGACCGGACGTACCCATCAGATCCGGGTGCATTTTTCCCATATAAAGCATGCCGTCGTAGGTGATCCATTATATGGTTCGGCCAAGAAACATTTCGACCTGGATTCCCAGGCCTTGCATGCTAACCGTTTGGGCTTTATCCATCCCCGCAGCGGAGGGGCCCTGGAATTTACCAGTCCCTTGCCGCCCTACTTCAACGATATTTTGGCCCGCCTGGAGCAGATTGGTTAAGGTTGACAGGGGATATGGGCTTGATTAAAATTTGATAGGAACCTTTAAGTTGGCTCCGTGAGGCTAGCAAGGATTTGGCGGCTTATCAATCTGCTTTCAGCTAGGCGCGGGCAGGTTTTTTATTTTATTGCGCAGGGAGAAACGCCAGGCAGAGAAAGGAGGTACCAGGCAGATGGAACTTGTGGAAAAGAAGGTCATAATGGATGAGATTGGGATCCGCCGCGCCATCACCCGTATCGCCCACGAGATAATCGAAAAGAACAAAGGGGTGGGCCGGGTAGCCCTGATCGGTATCCGGCGCCGGGGAGGTCCGCTGGCGGTACGTTTGGCCGAACAGATACAAGCCATCGAGGGTATCAAGGTGCCGGTGGGGATATTGGACATCACCCTCTACCGGGATGATCTGACCACTCTCTCATCGCAGCCTCAGGTACACCGTACCGAAGTCTTTTTCGATATAAACGACCTGAACATTGTACTGGTTGATGATGTGATGTACACCGGCCGGACGATCCGGGCGGCCATGGATGCACTGATCGACCTGGGACGGCCCCGCAGTATACAATTGGCGGTCCTGGTCGACCGAGGGCATCGGGAACTGCCGATCAAAGCGGATTATATCGGCAAAAACATCCCTACCTCCCGCAGCGAGGTGATCTCAGTGCTCGTGAAGGAGATAGATGATAAAGAGGAGGTCGTACTCCAGGAAATCGTAGTTCAGTGAACTACTCCCCCCTTTAAACTGGTCCGGAGAGGCTGGCAAGGGAAGTGACACAGGCTCAAAGCCTCTCTTGTCAGTGGACGATGAGAGGCATTTTATTTTGGTCTAACAAGGAGGATTAGTGGTGAGATTCGAGCACAAGGACCTATTGGGAATCAAACAGTTGAGCCGTGAAGAAATAGAACTGATCCTGGATACAGCTGTTCCGATGAAAGACATCATCAACCGTGACATCAAAAAGGTGCCAGCCCTACGCGGCAAGGCCATGGTAACCGTCTTCTACGAAAACAGTACCCGCACCCGCACCTCTTTTGAGATAGCCGGCAAATATTTGAGTGCCGATACTGTCAATCTAGCTGTCTCCACCAGCAGCGTCCAGAAGGGGGAGAGCCTGCGGGACACTATCAAGACCATTGAGGTGATGGGCTTTGATCTAATGGTGATAAGGCATGCCATGAGCGGTGCCCCCCATTATATTGCCCGCAATACCAACATGCGGGTCATAAATGCCGGTGACGGGACCAATGAACACCCTACCCAAGCGTTGCTGGACATGTTCAGCATAAGAGAGAAAAAGGGTACCCTGGAGGGCTTGAAGATAGCCATAGTCGGAGATGTACTCCATAGCCGCGTAGCCAGGTCCAACATTTACGGCCTGAGCCATTTTGGATGTGAAATAAGAGTGGCCGGGCCTTCTACCCTGATGCCCCCCGATATCGAAAGATTAGGGGTCAGAAGCTACTATAGCCTGGACCAGGCTATTGACGGGGTGGACGTCATCAACGTCTTAAGAGTCCAGAAGGAACGCCAGCAAAAAGGGCTGTTTCCCACTCTGGATGAATATGCCAATCTCTATATGATCAGCCCGGACAAGCTGCGTAGAGCCAAGGATGATGTGATGGTTTTGCACCCGGGGCCCATGAATCGGGGAGTGGAGATTTCCTCGGTGCTGGCTGACAGCAATATGGCACTTGTC
>JAAYJY010000069.1 GCA_012522705.1 Syntrophomonadaceae bacterium
CGGTATCAATCCGGTCAGATAAGGCATGGGAGCCATACCATACAAAAATTTTTCACCGCCGCGGAGGCTGAATTCGCCCCGGGTGTGGCTGGTCGCAAGAATAATGATAGCCATAATGGCATTTGTGTAATTCTTGAGCATTCCTTCAGTGTAGGGGGCTATCTTGATAGGATTCTTGGCCCCTTCCCACGTGGTTTCGATCCATGCCAATGGTTTGGCAGGTAGGGCTGAATCGATTTTCGGCAACAAAAAGTCCGCATAATCCTCGTATTTGGTTAACGGGACGATTTTGCGGAATTCGTCTATTGTAGACGGTCTTTTGCCCTTCATGATGTGATTGCCCAGTTCGCATTGAGCGTATAACTCTAGCTGTTCAAGCATCAACCGGTATTGGATCTCCATGTATTGGGGCATGGTAAGATCGAGAAACCCACAATACTCCTGCCAGATTAGCTCATATTGTTTTTTGCGGAGTTTTTCATCCAAGTTCACGTTTGATCCCCCACGCTACCATGTTGAGTGCTATATTTCATCATGACCAAACGGCGTTATCACTCTGCTCTTAGCGCTCCCATTCCGGGTACCGCTGTTTATGTTGTTTCTGTTTTTAAACAACGACCGTGACGGTCTGTCAATTTTTATTTGCGTATATAAACTCCTTAAATATCGACAATACACTTGATTTAGCATATATGATAAATATCCAGGTTACAACGGGATTTCATAATCTTGCCAAAATAATTTCCGAAATCTACTTCTTGAACAAATTGTTCAGGCTTCTCTTGGTGGGTATCATAAAGGGAACCTCTCTTATATATACGTCGTAGTCTTTAAACATGCGGGGGAAAAAGTAACGGTCTTGGAGATAAACATGGATGATATCTGCCAATGTCCAAATGATACCTGCCCAAACTATCATCGTTTTGCCGGTGCCCACCCACAGGAAAAAATAGAAAAAGAAAAACCAAATAACGCCCGGATGCCGTGAAGTTCCAAAAAATCCGGTATCTACAATTTCATACTCCCCGATCTCTACATAAGTTTCGTTAAATGGAATGGCAAAAAACAATATATAAAACTGAATCGCTAGTGACAGGAATGCCAGAGTGAAAAATACCAGCGGCCACAAACCAGGGAGTTTGAAGGACGCTGGATATATTTGAAGAATACGCAAGGTTGAGTAAAATAGAAGTAATATTCCTATGGCAAAAGCATAATTGAACGCAGGATGGATCTTTTTAGTTTTATTGAAATCGGCAAATATGAAGAGCGCATATCCTATACAGCCCAAAATCAGATAAATCACATAAATCGACACCATTCATGGTAATTTAAGCAATGTTACCATATTTAAGCAGTAAATTCTACACATAAATCCTTTAGGACGCCCAATTGCATTCGAGTACACGAATTTTGTCGTATCACATGGTTCCAATAACTATCTGCTGATCCAATAAGTCCAGGTAAACATATTGCGGCGCTTTTATAACTTCTTTCCGCTTTAACAAAATATTGACCGCTGTGTTGGCGGCCATGATTGAAGCCAAACCTACCCCGATGCTGCAAGTCGGCACCGGCTTCCGGCCGGTTAAAACCGCCCCTATCATCTGATCATCCATGGCTGCGTTTATGTAGGACGGATACACGGGCAACACCTTTTCCGGTGCAACCGTTACGCTTTCCAACCTGTCCAGATCCTGCCCCGCCTCCAAACCGTTGTATTCCTCCAAGGTGATACCATCGGGGGCAAAATTGGTCAGCAGGGCGCCAAACCCGATAGCCCCGGCGAAACAATAATACACCCCTCGGTCCCGCGCTGACCGCTGCAGGTAAATGGATTCTTTCCAGGCGCCGTAATCCATCTCATCTAAGACCAGGTTGGCCCCGGCAACGAATCTCTCTGCATCCTGCCCATTGGTTATGCCGCCAACATCGTAAACGACCTTGGCGGAAGGATTGATATCCTGCGCCAATTCACTCACGACCTGAGCCTTGTGCAGTCCATTGGTTTGAACGGTACAGCCTAATTGGCGGTTCAAGTTGCTCATCTCGAAGGTTCCCGGGTCGGTTATCCTGATATTGCCAATTCCCAGGCGTATGAGTCTTTCCACTAGCAGTCCGCCCACCCCTCCTACACCGGCCATGGCAACGGTGGAATTTCTCAGCAATTCCTGTTCTTCCTGCGTAAATATACCGATATTACGTTCAAAACGTTCATAGTATTGTGTTTTCACCTTTGCTCCCCCTCGTTGCACTACTCTTAGATTAGCCAATCCAAGCTGTTTTCTTAATTGTTTCAGCATGTTCTCTACTCAGACATCTTCATCAGACATCTTCATTTAAAAGCATATATCCCTGCCGTGCAAGCCATATTATCCCTTATAAGTCAAAGTATTTTACTCCTGGTATGGTAAATGTATTGCCAGGGAAACTAATCTGCCATCGAATAAAAAAGCCCCCGTTCAAGCAAATTACCGTGGACCAGGCAGTGTCTTTAATGAAGCAACATGGGGGCCAGTTGTAGGAAACCGGGCATCGACGCACGGAATTGAACAGAGGTGGGGCCGCCAGGATCAGATCACCTTGCGCACCCATCGGCAGATGTTGTAAGTATAATGGGCGCCGCGGCCTGATTCGCTCAATAATTCGGCAGCCATCTCATTAAGTCCCTGCTGGGCCACTTTTTTGTCAGTAAAATACATGGCCAGCAATCCTTCCACCACCGTCTTGGCGAATCCCGGTCGAGGCAGGGCGGCAGCACGTTGGTGGGCTTGTTGAATAAAGGTCCGCAAGCGTTCAATCATATAGTCACGATTAGGATAGTAGAAGGTGAAGTTGAGGTCTCCCCCTTCCCGGTCCTCCTGTTGATCTATACAGTAGTCCAGCAGTATATGCAACCCGCAGATCCAAGGAAAGTAGGCATCCAGCACAGCGGCCGCCTGAGCGGGGCGGGCATCCGGATGGGAGGCCAGTTCCAGCAAAGCAAAGAGGGCCAGAGTCGAACCGGCCGCGGCGGCAAATTCATTCCACTCCAGTCCGGCATTCCAACTCAGGCTCCCCCGCGCCCAATCGATCAGGGTCTTTTCCCGTGCCTCCCAATCAATATGTTTTTTTACCTGTAGATCGATATAGAGGTTGGCCAGATCGATGATGTCCCTTTGTACCAAGTGGTAGGACGGCAGTTGGGACAGGTGCCGCCGGCATTCCCCCACCAGTTTATCGACATAACCTCCGTCATCTCGATAGGGGTAGAACCGGTAGTAGTCACGACGGGTGGTATTGGGATTCAGGGCGTCGAGCAGGGACAGATGCAGCTGGCGGAATGCCGCTCCGTCCAGGCAGCTGCCCCGGTCGCATAGATTGTCCAGGTAGTCGCACAAGGTTTGGTAGGCGACGATGAGGGGCACCAGATTTGTTTCCGCCGTCGGGTTGGCAACCGCAAAGAAAGCACCGCCCTGGCAATGGAAGTCTTTGCCGGCAATACTGGCCAGGGCCTGCCGTCTCAGTTCATTCTCACCACAGCAGCCGGCTTCCTCCCGCCAGCCAGACAGCAAACGGTTCACCCAAGGCAAGGTGCAAAATATGTAATGAAAAAGATACCCGGCCCGCACCAGACTGCCGGAGGCAGCATCCGTATGCATCAGGGGGCCGCCTCGCTGGACTCGGCCGCCACAGGTTCAGCCAGCATTTGAACATATGTCTCCAACAGATATTCGGCCAGGGCGTTGAGGTGTTTGACTGCGGTCCCCGGGGGCAATCCTCGCAAATAGGTCCGGGCCCGATCGATGAATTGGCGGGCCAGTTCAAGAGAATTATGCAAAGCTCCGGTGGCGTTAAGAATCCGGATTATTTCCGGCATCCGGGCTGTTAACGGGGACATTTGGTCCTCCAACAGAGAGCGCAGGCAAGACCCGTCCAGTTTGTCCTGCAATCCATAAATGACGGGCAAGGTTATGTTGCCCTCCTCCAGGTCATGGCCTACCGGTTTGCCTAACCGGGCGGTGTCCGCCTGGAAGTCCAGCAAATCGTCGATGATCTGGTAGGCATAGCCCGGACATAGACCATACTGTTCCAGGTCATCCCCGGTCTCCTCGGACAGGCCGGCAGCCAGGGCTCCTACCTTGCAGCTGGAAGCGAACAGACAGGCGGTTTTGCCATAGCATTTCTCCAGGTACTCCTCCACCGTTATGTCCAGGTTGCGACTCAGGGACATCTGTTTTATCTCCCCGGCGCACATGATGCGGATGGTAGTCGTTACGTTGTCCATGATCGACCTCATGTCATGCTGGTTAATGAGATTAAAGGCAGTAGCGAAAAGATAGTCGCCGGCCAGAACACTGGCCTGGTTTCCCCAGCGCTGGTTGAGGCTTTCCCGGCCGCGCCTGGTCAGGGCCTGGTCGATTATATCATCATGCACCAGCGAGGCCATATGGATGAGTTCCACGGCCACGGCTGCATCACGGACTACTTCCGGGTCGTGGGGAGCCAGGGAAGCGGTTAAAAAAACCAGTCTCGGCCTCAGCATCTTGC
>JAAYJY010000070.1 GCA_012522705.1 Syntrophomonadaceae bacterium
AAGACACCCCATCCACCATATCCGCCTCCGCATCTAATTTACTGCTCTAGGCTTGAATATTCTAGACTAATGTGTATCCAATCATGTTATAGTACTTCACATATCTGTCCGGCTCATGACCTACCAGCCCCGGCTGCTGCCGCCTCCCCCAAAGGAACCGCCGCCTCCGGCACGACCTCCTCCAAAGCCTCCGCCGCCGAAACCGCCGCCTCCGAATCCCCCTCCCCCTCTACCGCCGCCGCGGAACATGGTGCTCAAAACGCCCATAATGACTCCCAGGATGAAGCCATTGAAGAATCGTTGATCGACCCATAACAAGGAGATCAGTCCTACTATCCATAAAACCGTTACCCACCAGGGCGCCGACTGGTTGCTGGTATCGACTTCGGGGAGCTGGGGCGGAGAGTCATTGAGAGTTACCCCGTATTCCCGGGCCACCTCTGCTACCACCGCTTTATAGCCATTAAGCAGGCCCTGATCGTAGTCGTTGGTCCGGAAATAAGGCAACATGTAATCATCTTGAATGCGCCCGGTCTTGCCATCGGGCAGAGCCCCCTCCAGACCATATCCCACCTCGATGCGGGACTGCCGGGCTGACGGCACCACCAGGATCAACACCCCGTTGTTAAGCTGGGCATCACCCAGCTGCCATTGCCGGCCGATCTGCAGACCTACCTCTTCGATGGTCTGTCCCTCCAGCGAGCTCAAAGTGACTACTGCCACCTGAGCCTTGGTCTGGCGGGCCAGTTCCTGGCTGGTGTTGATGATGGCCGATTTGGTGTCGCTGCTCATCACCCCGGCCTGATCCAGTACATACAGTTCCGGCGGGGGCGCGGGGATAGCCGCCTGGGCCAGGCCTGTGCCGGCCCACCAACCAGCGGCCAGGCAGCCCAGTCCGATCAGGATAACAGTCAACCAGCGGGCGGCATTGCCAGAGGTTGTCGGCCGGGAACAGGACCATATCCGGTTCATTGCCTACAGCTCCTCTATATTAAAAACTCACTTGGGGAACGGTTTGGGCACTCTCATCGGCTTGGAAGTATTCACGAGCGTCGAATCCGAACATACCCGCCCATATCGTAGTGGGGAAACTCTTGATCCGGGTGTTGAAGGTCTGGACCGAATCGTTGTAATCCTTGCGGGCTACCGCGATGCGGTTTTCAGTCCCGGCCAGTTCATCCATCAACTGCCGAAAGTTGGCATCCGCCTTAAGGTTAGGGTAATTTTCCACTATGACCAATAAACGCGACAGGGCCGAACTCAGTTCATCATTGGCCGCTGCTGCTTCAGCTGGGGGTTGGGCTCCCAGCAGGCTGGCGCGGGCGTTGGCCAGGTTATTCAGGATTTCTTGCTCATGGGCGGCATAACCCTTGACGGTATTCACCAGGTTGGGTATCAAGTCGGCCCGGCGCTGTAATTGCACATTGATCTGGGCCCAATTGCCATTGACGGTCTCATTCATCTTAACCAGTTCGTTGTAGCTGCCTACCCCGGAAAAGCCCAACAAAAGGATGACGGCCAATACTATAAGCCATACTTTTTTCAATCCAATCCCTCCCCCATATAAATAGACGTAAAAAAATTATAGCATAGCATCAGTCCCTTTGGGTCATGTACACAATCCCCAGCGTGCCTGGTCCCACATGCAAGCCGATAACCGGTCCGATGGGCGAAATGGGAGCCTCCAATCCGTAACGGCTGCGTATTTCCGCAGCCAGTTCAGCCGCTTTGGCTTCGGCCACCACATTGACAACCACCGCCTGGCTTAAGCCCCGAGACTGGTATTCGCGGTCCCCCACTTCCAATATGGTTTCCAGGGCGGCCTTGGTACCGCGGGCCTTCTCCAACACGTCCACTTTGCCGTGGGACAGGTAGAGGATAGGCTTTATTTGCAGGAGTGAGCCCAACAGGGCCGCGGCCCCGCCAATACGTCCGCCCTTTTTTAAATACTCCAGGGTGGCGGGCACGAAGTAGATATCGATCCGCCCTTGCATGATCCGGGCGGCGGCGGCTACTTCCTCCAGGGATTTTCCCTCCCGAGCGGCCTGGGCCGCGGCCAGCACTATAAATCCCATCGCCATGCAGGTGGTGCGGGAGTCGAGGATCTCAATGCGGGCGGTCGGGTTAGTCTGGAGGATAGCCTGCCGGGCTCCATACGCGGATTGGCAGGTCCCGCTCAAGTCCCCGGAGATAAAGATAGCCATGATTTCATGCCCCTCATCAATGAGGCGGTTGAATACTTCCTCCATTTCGCCCTGGGAGGGCTGGGACGAGGTCGGTATTATGCCCTCCCGATCGATCTTGCCGTAGAAATAATCATAGTCCACCTCGGTCTCTTTGAATGACTCATCCGGGAAGATCACCGATAAGGGAACGATGGTCAGGTCATATTCTTTCTGAAGGTCGGCTGTGATATAGGCGGTACTGTCGGTTACAATTTTAATGCTCATAAAAACCTCCATTTCTTTGCTCTCAAATATTTCGGGGTGGATTCCCTACATTCCTGCATATGCTATTGGCTTCCGGATTATTAAAGGATTTGAAGAATTTTAAATTATGTTAACATATAAGAAATGGCATTTGACTGGTTTCGGGACAGCATATCATCCGCAACTGCCAGCTTAACAAAGGAGGAAAACGAAGTAAATATGGAGAAGCAACCGACTTCCCGCACCTGTTTCATGTGTGGGCGCGAGAATGATCTGGGTTTACATATGACTTGGTACAACGACTATGACGCTCAACAGATCCAGGCCAAGGTGACCGTAGCCGAGCATTTCAACGGCTACCCGGGAGTGGTTCATGGCGGTATTGTAGCGGCCATCCTGGATGAGACCGCCGGGCGGGCGTTGATGCTCAACCGGGAATTCGACGATATGTTCATAACCACCAAACTGGAAGTAAGATATCACCAGCCTACCCCCACCGGCCAACCTCTGACCGTAACCGGTTGGATCATCAAGCGCTACAGCCGTTTTGGCCGGGTAGGTGCGGATATTCGTCTGGCCGATGGTACCCTGTGCGCTGAATGCGAGGCATCCGTGGCGCGTCCCCCGCGCAAGTTCACGGAGATGACCATGTGGGACCGGGAAAAGCAATACTGGCAGGTAGACAAAGAGTAAGAGCCGTTTGTCATCATCCCTGTCGGAAAAATAGAGCCTCCCTACCTTGCTTTTGCACTGCTGAATTTATATACTTAAGCCAGGTGGCGGAGAGCTTGGGATTCCCAAAATCTTGGGTCAAATGACACTTGGTTGCCTTGCCCCTGGTTGGTTCTTTTTTTAAATAGATCGGTTCACTTGCACAGGTGGTTCGTATCGAGT
>JAAYJY010000071.1 GCA_012522705.1 Syntrophomonadaceae bacterium
CATCGCCACGGGAGGTATCCGCAATTCCCTGGATATCGCCAAAGCCATCGCCATGGGAGCCGATCTGGTAGGCATGAGCGGTTGGTTCTTGAGACGGCTGAAGCCCGGGCAGGACTTGAACGATCAAATCACTGGTCTGCTGAGGCAACTGCAGGCGATATTTTTAATGTGTGGGGCCTGCAATTGTGAAAGCCTGCAAAACAAACCCCTGCTGATCCTGGGCCGTACCGCAGATTGGCTGCGGGCCAGGAGCATCGACCCCGCCATTTGGTCCACCCGGACAGGATAGTGGAATTCCAATACCGGACCATAAACCAAATGTCCAATCAACATAATAAAAGACCGGATATAATAGACCTCGAACCAGGCGATAGGAAAACTCATTATTGAATTGTACGTCAATTAAATATAGATTTCGTTTAACTCAGCTTTAAGTTTATTTTCACGTTATGAGCCCGCCATGGAGGCGGGCTTTGTCATTAGTGCAGCTTACATAAACAAACCAGAGACTGGGCAACCTATTGAAAATCGCCGTCAATTCAATGGCGTCGAGATACAAAAGGAAAGGAAGGATTGCCCCGATGCTCAATTTCCCGATTGGCTTGATAACCTTGGTAATAGTCTCCATATTGATCTACTTTGGAGTAGCCCACCGGGTCCTGGATAAACTGAGGATGAATGACAGGACTGCCCTGGCGGTGATAGCCGCTATAATCATCGGCAGCTTCATAGATGTGCCCCTAGGTACCCGCGTAACTATCAATCTGGGCGGGACCATAGCGGTGATCCTGGCCATTTATGTCTGGGTGGGGGCCGGCACGGCCTGGGAAAAGACGCGTTCTCTGCTAGCGGCTATAGTTACGGGCCTGGCACTCTACCTGGCCGCCCGTTATTTGGGGGCGGCTCCCGAAGAGATCTTTATCGACGCAATCTATATTTATCCCCTGATCGCTGGTATTGTAGGATACTTGGCCGGGCGCTCCCGACGCGGTGCTTTCTTCGCGGCAGTAATGGGGGTGTTATCACTGGATATTACCCAGTTCATCTATCTGATGCGCACCGGATTGCCGGGTACAGTACACGTCGGTGGGGCGGGCGCCTTTGATTCCCTGATCCTGGCTGGCATCCTAGCGGTGTTGTTGGCTGAACTGATAGGCGAAAGCCTGGAAAGAATACAGGGCGGACCCAAGACCGAAGGCAGGCCGCCTGAATTGATTGAGAATCTCCGTGAGCCGGAACCGGCCCGGAAGCCGCTAGACGAAGATGATCATGAAATAGACGGAAAACGGGGTGATGGTGATGCGTAAATGTTTAACCAGCCTGACGCTGGCTATATTCTTGACCTCCCTAACCATGAGCCCGGCAGCCGCGGAAGCAGAGGCGCCTGCCGGAGAATATTATTCCCTTGTTAATGAGGATGACCTTGTGATACTGCAAACAGCCACTGAGGTCACCCCGGGCGATGTTTACATTGCGGTGGATAATTCCCGGTATGAGGTGGCGGAGGTAAACGGTTATACTGCCCAATGTGTTTACAGGGGCAAGGAGCCCATGCCCGATTTGGCCCAGGCACCATATGCTCGGGGCAGCATCTTGGACGGAGCCGTCCCCATCGTAAAACAGGGGTCGAAATCAACCATCGCGGTATACCATACTCACAGCGACGAATCGTATGTGCCTACTGACGGCAAGGAGAGTATCGAAGGCAAGGGAGGTATATACGACGTCGGCCAAGCCCTGGCAGACGAACTGAAGTCGATGGGATTCAATGTAGAATATAGTATCCAAAATCATAATCCACATGACATCAATGCTTACAACCGTTCGCGCAAAACTGCGGCCACACTAATGAAAAGCTCTCCCGACGCCATCATCGATGTTCACCGCGATGCGGTGCCGCCCGGACAATACCAGACCAAATTGAACGGCAAGGACGCTACCAAGATTAAGCTGGTGGTAGGCCGATCCAACCCTAATTCCAAAACCAATCTCGAATTCGCCAAAAATCTGAAAGCGGCTATGGACCAGAAAGTCCCGGGCCTTTCCAACGGGATATTCATTGGTAAAGGTTCATTCAACCAGGATCTAAGTCCAAGGGCCATGCTGATCGAAGTAGGAGCCCACACCAACAATAAGGAAGCTGCCCAGCAGGGCGTTAAGGCCTTTGCCAGTGTGCTGCCCACCGTGCTGGGGGTGGCGGCCGAGGGCGGCAACCCTGGCAACTCGCCGGCCCAAAAACCTGCCTCCGAACAAAATTCGGGTACTACGATATTGATACTGCTCCTTGTAGTGGCGGCGGCAGGGGCAGGATTCTATCTGTTGAACAAAGGACCCCTGTCGAAAAAATAAACTGGATCAGGGGGTTGGGTGAAGGACAGCGATGAAAATCATCTACCATTGTTTTGGGGGCTCACACTCATCAGTTGCAGCAGCGGCATTGCATTTGGGTCTGCTGGACCGGCAAAGAATTCCCAGCCAGGAAGATTTGGTGAGGATCCCTTATTACGATAAGACTACCGACGCGGATTTTGGCATAATCAGATATATGGGGACTGACGAAGAGGGCAATGATGTGTATGTCTTCGGCAAGAAGACCTTCAGCAACCGTTACATGGCGTTGTTGATGGGCATTGCTGGGATACTGGGGGAACAGGACCAGGTGGTGCTGGTCGATTGTATGAACCGGGTCAACTGGAGCATGAAATTGGGCGGATTTACTTCCCGGCGCCTGGGACTTACTCCGATAGGACGTCCGATCGTGACTTGGGGAACCAGACGGGCATTTGCTCAATTAGTCAATTTGGTCGAGATCACAAGGGTCAAGATTCTGGGTGATAAGGGCAGACGGTAGCGGGCGAGTGGAGGCTTATGAACATTATATTTTTGGGTACCATCGGCATATATCACCCGGTGCTGGCGGCCCATCTTTACCTGGACGGACAAATGGACGATGCCAAAGGGCAACTGGCAGGTTGGGGGGATTTCAGCCGGGAGGCGCTGGGCGAACCCATATTGGTCGGAGAGGACCATTGGGGCAACCAAGTGTACGCATTGGGCGCTGGCCCGGAACTGG
>JAAYJY010000072.1 GCA_012522705.1 Syntrophomonadaceae bacterium
GCTGATGTCTTCGCACATATTGCCGGAAGTTGAAGCCATGTGTGATGTGGTGGGGATCTTCGACCATGGCCGGTTGATTGCCTTTGACAGTATCCAGCATCTGCGCAGCACCGCCAGCGACAGCCTCAACATCGAGTTGGTTTTGGCTGAGCCCAACCTTCAGACAGTTGAAGCCCTGCGCCAAATCCCCGGGGTCAATTCGGTGGAAGTGAGCGGTAACAGGCTGTCCATTAAGGTTTCGAAAAAAGAAGAACTGCGGCCCCGGATAATCGAAGCCGCCCTGGCCAATCACGCCCAGGTCCTGTCTTTTGCCTTAAGGGAGACCAGTCTGGAAGATATCCTCTTGCGCCTGGTCGACAGCGCTGCAAGTGACGTGCCCGGGCAACGCCCTGGGTTGATTCCCTCGTTTTTCCGCTTGACCAGGAGCAGGTAGGGCAGGTTAGACTGGGATATGCGGCCCCCGTTCTTAATCCCCAGCCGATGGCAATGACCGGCTTGTGGCGGGGGAGGGATCGACATGAACGTTAACCCGGGTATAGGTGAATTCATCGCACATATCCTTCTTGAAGCTGCCGATCAGCCGATGTATTTCCTCCACAGTAGTCTCAGGGGCGACCGTGATATGAAAATCTATATGTTTCATACTGCCGGATTTCCTGGTTTTTAGTTTATGAAAATCTCCGAATTGATCGCTGTAAGCGTTGATAATACTGATTATCTTCTCTTCCTCAGCATCGGTAAGGCGGGTATCAAGAAGAAAGTTAACTCCATTGCTGCATAATTCCCAGGCCTCCTTGATGATGAGCAAAGCCACCAGTATCGCTACGATCGGGTCCAGGATGGCAATTCCGGTTAACTTGATCAACAGCAGGCCCAGGGCCACTCCCAAAGATGTGTAGACGTCGGTTTTAAGATGGAGGGCATCGGCCTCCAGGGCCATGGAGTCCTCCTCTCTGCCTACCTGATACAGTTTTCGGCTGACCAGGATATTAACTACGGCTGACACCACCATAACTCCGATAGCCAAGCTGGCGTAGTCCAATACGGTCGGGTGATAAATCTTCTCGATGGCTTCCTTGATGATCAGCCCGGCGGCCACAAAAATGAGCAGGCCTTCAGCGATGCCGGAGACATTTTCGATCTTGCCATGACCGTAGGGATGGTCACGGTCGGCCGGTTTGGAGGAGGTTCGGACTGAAAAGAAGGCGATAAACGAAGCCATCAGGTCCATGCCCGAATGTATAGCTTCGGAGATAATACTTACCGAACCACTCAAGACGCCGGCCACAACCTTTAACACGATCAAAGTAGAATTGGAGGCAATCGATAATAAGGCTACCCGGGCCTTCCTATCCAATGGCTGCATTCAAATCCCCCCATATGTGCTCCTTGCCCTAATAACTAAAAAAGCACCGGTAGAACGTTTTACTGTCCCACAGATGCCTATCTGCTGCCGTTTCCGGCCCGGCCCCACGAACCCTTCAAGAGAGTCCATCGCCTGCTCAGTTTGTACTGTAGTCTTAAGTTATGCAGTGCAAAGAGAGTAAAAATTTAGTTCCTAATATTCTAACCGGGGACGGGCTCGTTTGTCAATCCTGACCAGACCTGAAAAAAATTTGGTCATTTCGATTTGCATTTGCCGGACCAATCTGTTATGCTAGTCACGCTCGGTAAATTAGGGATAAATAGACCTTCTGAATGCTTCTGAATTAAGGGGAATTACGGATCGTGGGCATTGACCTTAATTGCGGGCA
>JAAYJY010000073.1 GCA_012522705.1 Syntrophomonadaceae bacterium
GTCTTGTAGATATAGTCATAATCGGCTGGTATCCTCAGCCCCAAAAACACCCCGGAGGTGCCGCTATTATTATCCTGATTGCCATTGACGGTATTTAAGCCGGCGGCCGCGGCGGGGTCATCAGCCCGGTCAGCCGTCTTATGGAGCCGCAGCACCTTGTTCTGCACAAAGGAAACAACGGTGGCCTCATCGATTTTCATAAACTCGCCCAGGTAATTGGCGTCAGCGGATACCGTCACCACCTCGACAGCCTGGTTTATGGAGGCCAGATAGCCGTCCAGGACGATATACCTGGGCTGCAGGTAGTCCCGGGAATTGACCTTTTTGACCTTATAGGAGGGCTGGTTCCAGACATTGCTGCCCATTATCACCATTTCCCGGCTAAACTGAAGCTCGGCTGCGGTGTCCAGGGCGTCCCCGCCCGGATGGCCTTCCGAGGCCAGCTCCTCCTGCACCGACCATTTTCCCTCCAAGGGACACGCAGCATAGGCCGGGGGGAGGATTTTTCCCGGAGTGGTCGAGGTCAGATCAGCGCACCCGCCCAACAGGGGCAGAAGCAACAAGGCCAGTAAGATCCTGCCTTTAGCCAACATCGGACTGCTCTCCCCGGGGTAGAATTATCACCACATCGGTGCCCTGCCCCAATTGGCTGGCTATCTCCAGCCGGCCGCCCATCAGATTGACGATCTCCTCGGAAATCGACAGCCCGATACCGTTTTTGGAAGGCGAGGTTTTGCCTTTGTAGAATTTTTCCTTGACCATGGGCAGGTCGTCGGCCGCTATCCCCAAGCCATTGTCGGATATGACAAACCTTAATCCCTGATCTTGGACTTCCGCTTTGAAATGGACGTATCCGCCGGGGTGATTAAAATTGAAGGCATTATCCAGGATATTGATAAACAGCTGTTTCAGCCGGTTGGCATCGGCGTAGATAGGGGGCAGGTTTTCCGGACAGGCTACGGTGAAATCGATATTCTCCCGCACCGCCCGGGGGGTGAGCTGTTTACGCAGGTGTTCACAGAGATTGCTGAGGTCGACCTCCTCCGGGTTGAGTCTGATGCGGGCCGAGATGAACTTGGAGAAATCCAGGAGCTCCTCCACCATCCTGGTCAGCCGGTCGCTTTCCTTCTCGATGATATTGAGCCCGGTCATCAGCATGTCCTTCTGCTGGAGTTTTTCACTCTGCAGGGTGATCGCCCATCCCTTGATGGAGGTCAGGGGGGTGCGCAGTTCATGAGACACGGAGGAGATGAAATCATTTTTGAGCTGCTCTTTTTTCACGATTTCGTCGGCCAGGTAGTTTAAGGTGTCCGACAGTTCTCCCACCTCGTCATCGCGGGTCTTGCGGCTTCTGATTCTAAAATCCCCGGCGGCCATCCGCTGGGCCACCGCCGTTACTTCCTGCAAGGGCACCACGATGCCGTTGGCCAAAAAAAGGCTCAGGGAGCCGACCATGAGAACCACCAAGGCCCCGATGACTATGAAGACTCGCTGGGTTTTGGCCACCTCCTGGTCGACGGCGCTCAAAGAAGCCATAAAGCGCAGGGCGCCTACGATCTCCGGGCCCGATTGCAGGGGCTGGGCCACCGCCAGGACCTTTTGCCCGTGCCATTGGCCTACCCATACCCCGGTATTTCCCCCCAGGGCCTCCTGGATGTCGCTGCCGGCCATGCCCGCTTCGATTATACCCTGGGAGTCCATGATGATATTGCCGTCCCGGTCCGCCACCTGCACCTCGGCGTTGCTCTGGTTCCAGAAGGCATCCACATTGTAGAGCACATTGTCCTGCAGCGATGCATTGGCAAAATACCGGGTATACATGTCGGTGCAGATGTTTAACTGGTTGGTGAGGCTGCCTTCCACACTGTCGTAATAGTTTTGTTTAACGATGTAGATGAGCAATATCTCCAGGATCACGACCGAGCAAATGATTACCACCATGAAGCTGGCCGCCAGTCTTAATCTGATTCCTTTCATCATATGTTCCGGCTCGATTCTGCCTGCCACCGGTAGCCGATGCCCCAAACCGTTTTAATGTAAGCCGGCTCCGAGGGCTTGTCCTCCAGTTTCTCCCGCAGGCGCCTGATATGTACGTCCAGGGTCTTGGTATCACCGAAATAATACTGGCCCCAGACGGCGTTCAACATCTCATTGCGTTTAAGGGCGGCGCCCTGATTCTCCATAAACATCTTCAGTAAGGCAAATTCAGTGGGGGTCAATTCAATCTCCCGTTCATTTTTAAAAAACTTGTTGGCCGCGATATCCAGCACCAGGCCATCGCAGCGCAGGGTCCTGTTCCCCGTCCGCAACACGGTGCGGCGTCTTAACATGGCCTTGACGCGGGCTATCAGTTCCAATGGATTGAAGGGTTTGACCATGTAATCATCGGCCCCCATTTCCAGACCCAGGATCTTGTCCGTGTCCTGGCTCTTGGCGGTCAACATGATCACAAAGGTTTCGGGGCTCATCTCCCGCACCCGCTGGCAAACTTCGAACCCGCTGATCCCCGGCAGCATCAGGTCCAACACCATTACGTCGGGCCCGAAGCTGCTGGACATGGCCAGGGCTTTCTCCCCGGTGTCCGCTTCTCTTACTTCATAGCCGGCGGCGCTGAGATTAACGCTGATCAGCTGCCGGATCGATTCCTCATCTTCAACCACCAGGATTTTATGTTTCCAGGCCGTCATTGGTCTCTCCATTCCAGTATTCGCGCTCTATATGCAGGTCAGCGTATGTAGCGTATGTCAGCGCATGTAGAGTATGTCAGCTTTTGTGCGTTAGCTTTTGTGCATCAGATTATGTATGTCTGCTTATGTCAGCGCATGTATGTCTGCTGTTGTATGTCACCCTTTTGTGCGTCAGCTGTTGGGGGCCGGCCTCATCCAACCCTCAGCGTGCGAGGGTGTCGGGCAGCAGCGACGCATGGGCCTTGTCCCCGGCTCCAGCCAACCGTCAGGGAGCCAGGGTGTCCAGGAGCAGCCAGGCATAGGCTTTCGCCCCGGCTTCAAGCAGGTGCACCCCGTCACTGCGAAAATATTCGTCATGACCACTGCTGGCTCCATACCAATCCATCAATGCGGCCTTGGGATGGGACGCCGCAATCCGGGCCAGGTCTTGATTGACGGCACTCTCCCATGGCTTCGGGACCCGGGCATTGATAAGCACCAGCCGGCGGTCATTACCCAGTAGATTCAGGATCTCCGTGAATTGTTTTTCGGTAAATGGTCCATTCGATCCTACTTCGATCACAACCGTGTTGCCCAAGGCACCCTGGGCCTGGAGATCCTTGATCACTTGGGGGACCTGGTACACTTGCCGGCCAATGACGGCATCCACTACCATCTCCGGGCAAAGCTTCTTCAGCTCCGGTGCCACTCCCACCATGACCGAATCCCCGATAACCGTAACCCCTTTACCGGTAAATCCGGGGTGCTGGTCCTGGGGCACCGTGGGCTTGGCTGGTTTCATCTCCCCATCAGTCACGGGAGCCCCGGGGGTCTCGGGACCACTAGCATAATTGTCGCCAACCGGACCCGAATCGTCAATAACCGCCGCTCCATTACCGTTATTTACTTGATTGGGGCCGGCAGCCGGCGGAAACATCCCTGTAAGCGCTGGAGCCCCGGGGTTGCTACCTGAATCCTCCCCCAGCCCGGTCTCTGCATCGGCTGAAGCTGGTCCCCCATTTGAGGTTGGTTCCACTTCGGTTTCCGAACCGTTCGAGGCTTGTCCCCGGATTGAGGCTGGTTCAGTGGCAACCCCCGGTTCACCGGCAGCCACCGCTTCCGCTGGCCAACCCCTTTGCTGGGCATGGGTGATCATGGTAAACCCGCTCACCGCTGTTGCAAATACCGCGAAGATACATATCATGCTGGTTATGGGCGCCCGACGCCACCAGTTGTATAAAGCCCGCCGCAGCTTACCGGCGGGGGATAACTGCTCCAGATGCTGCCGCCATTTGCCATGGCGGATGGGTTCCTCTATAAAATACCATGAAACCGCGGCTAGCGAGATGCACAGCATCGTTTGCAAGACGGCCAGGCCGATATTGGTTCCTCCTGTGTTGACGGCCGGGCTGGTCAGGATTATGACCGGATAGTGCCACAGATAGATCCCGTAGGACCATACCCCCAGCCAGCGCAAGGGCGCCGCTCCCATCAGCCGGCCCAGGCGGCCGGCGGGATGGGCCAGTACTGCTATTAAAACCGCCGTTATTACCGAGAATAACAAAAGACCCCCATAATAAAGAGAGGATTGATATTGATCGGTCAGCACCATCATGGCTAAAAGCGCCAGCAGGGCTGCCCCTCCGACGGCATCGAGGGTATTGCGCTGCCGGGCAGGGAGAGCGGCCGATAGTTTGCGGCTGGGCCACAGCAGGGCCAGTACCGCCCCGATGAGCAAAGCGAAAGCCCGGGTATCGGTTCCATAGTAAACCCGATTGGGATCCAGCCCCGGTTGATAGATGATCGCCATGGCAGCGGCGGAAGCGATTACCAGCGCCGTGATCAGTCCCAGCAGGCGACGGCGGTTTACAAAGCGCAGTCCCAGTCCCAACAGCAATGGCCACACCAGGTAAAACTGTCCTTCCACCGCCAAAGACCACAGGTGCCCCAAGGGGGAAGGGGGTCCGAAACTGGCGAAGTAGGAGACTTCGTGAAAGATCAGCCACCAATTGCTGGCATAGAATACCGCTGCCAGCACATCACTCCAGAGGGATGCCAGGCGGTGGGGCTCGCATATCAGCATCCACGCCAGGACCCCGCCCAGCATGGTGAACAGTGCCGGCAGCAACCGCCGGACTCGTCCCAGCCAGAATTCCCGCAGATTCATGCTTCCGCCCTGGTTCCATTGGGTTATCAAGATGTCGGTGATGAGATAACCGGACAGCACAAAGAAAATGCAGACCCCCAAGAGCCCACCCGGAGCCCAGGGCAGATTCAGATGGTAGAAAATCACCGCCAGTACCGCTACCGCCCGCAGTCCATCCAGTCCCGGCATATAACGCCGGGACTGGTGTATTTCTTTGTTATGGTCCTCGGTAAACCCGGTATTTCGTTCCCTTTCCATTGTTTTGCTTCCACCCGTCTATCGTAATCCGATATCACTGGGCAACCTGCCATAGTCTGGGAGGCGCCTCTTTTCCTCACAATACCAACTTTATCGGCAAAATGCGTTACAAAATGATTAAGAAAGGTTACAAATCAGTAATGTTTACTAAAAAATAATCGAATTCTTACCGCGCGGGTGGTCGATAACTTCGGTGGGTAATCAATGACTTCCCATGGGATAGCTGAAATGCCGGTGATTGCGAGGTTTTTCTCCAATTGTCTGGCTATAATATAGTATAGAAACAAAGAATCAGGGGGATTAATCTTGCAACAAATGACGGAAGAAATAGCCGGCGGGGTCCAAAATGTGCACGGGCTGAGGCATCATATGGTGAATGTCGGTGGCGGTCCGATGTCGGTCTACGAAGCCGGCGATAAAGGACGGCCGGCAGTGGTGATGCTGCATGGGGCGATGTTTGACGAGGCCAGGTTCATATGGGATCAGTTGTTTCCGTTTCTCAGCAGGTACTATCATCTATTCGCACTTGATACACCGCGACATGGAAAGTCCAGACCGTGGGCAGGTTATCTGGATCACAACCGGTTGATGGACATTTTTCACCATACATTGAGCCATTTGGAGCTGGAAGATTTCAGCCTGGTAGGTCTTTCCATGGGTGGCGGGCTCAGTATCGAATATGCGTCTCTATATCCGGATGAAGTCAGGTCGATGGTCCTGTTTGAACCTGGTGGTCTGGCGGATAAGCTGGATCGGCAGTTTATCACCTGGCTATATATCAAGACTCCTGGCCTGGCGAGGATGTTCAGCAGAAAGTACGCCCGGATGGATGATGCCGGCATGAAGAAGACGCTGGAGTCACTTTATGTGGGCGGTTCCCAGCCGACTGATCCGGACCGTTTGGTTGCGCTCCTTAAGGATGAAGCAAGGGGTAAATATGAATGCGGCGAGAAGGATATGGATGACTGGCAGCTGGATAGTATCGGCCCTTTCAAACTGAAATGGAACCTGATAAACCGGATTCCTCTGATAAAATGTCCGACTTTATGGCTCCGAGGGGCGGATAGTGTGCTGGTGAAACAGCATGAGATGGAAAGAGCAGTGCGGTTGGCAGCCGGCGGCGGGGCTAAAGCAGAATTGAAACTGATTCAGAACGCCGGGCATCTATTGCCCCTTGAAAGGCCGGAAGAAGCCAATGCCGCTGTCAAGGAGTTTCTGGACAGAACAACCGGGGATACCTCAACGAGGCAGGTGGCTCCCTTCGAGAAGATGCCATAGGTCTTATTCTCAATCTTTTTGCTTGGATTGAAGTAATGATATTATACTGTCCAGCTTGTCAAACATTCGCTTCTTATCGTCGCTCTGTTTCTTAAAATACCGGAACACCAGTACTACAATAGCAATTATTATAAATATGTTGATGACTGACCAAAACGTAACAAATAGGTTCGGAAAGTCAGGGGGACTGCCCGCCGGAGGGGATATGGGAACATTCATTAAATAGCACCCCCTTCTTTGTAAGCCCATTTAATCTGGCTTATCATATTACATCGTTGCTATGTGCCTTCCGCTATATATGCACACCACTCCTAATAACTTGGGGACAGTCTAAGTTATTGACCCCAAGTTATCCTCTAGCGGAAGATCTTGGCCGTCTCTGCGGTTAGTCCGGGGAAAATGAACGACTCCACCCGGTCCGCTTTTCTAAACGTGCGGCTGTCGCTGACATCGTTATCCTTGAACAAATAAACGGTCACCTCCTGGTTTAGAGGGTTGACGATCCAGTATTCCTCCACCCCGCAGGCCATATAGAGGTCCAGCTTCTTGATCAAGTCCATGCGGCGGGTCGTCTCCGATAATATCTCCACCACCAGGGTAGGGGTGCCCATATAGTAATCCCTGTCATTCAGCTTTTCTTCCAAATCGCAGATAACCATTATATCCGGCTGCACCACATTGATGTTTTCGGGGCTGCGTTTCAAGGTGATGTCATAAGGGGCCACGAAAGGGGCACATTTCTGGCCCTGGAACCAGTTGTAAAACATTACAAAGAGTTCGGTTAGAGCCACCTGATGGCGCGTCCTGGGCGATGCCAATAGGTATATCTCCCCGTCGATGTACTCATATCTTTCTTCTGAATTTTCCGTGAGCTTCAGGAATTCTTCATAGGTGGCCTTGCGGCCCCCATAACTGTATTCTGCCGCCTTTTCCTGGACCAGACCAGCCTCCGGTCCGCCCACCTCCTTCTTTACGGCTGACAGTGTTGCTATCTCCCGGCCGTTACGGGTGATGATGATATCTTCATTGGCAGCCAGCATCAGGTATTTACCAAAATTGTTCTGCAGTTCGGTTGAATTGATTTTCACTGTGCTCCCTCCAATCACAGCCACTCTATGGATTTCGCATGATTCGTAATTTGTCACTCTGAGCGCAGTCTTGCTTTAGATCCTTCGGCTTCGCCTCAGGACGACATCCCTGCCTTAGCTATTTTAGCTAATCTTACAATAGCAAAAAGGAAGCCAGCGAGCAACCGCCCTCTGACTTCCTCCTGGGAATTAACGCATCCGCCTCTTAAAAATGGCTTTTTGAGTAACGGATTGTTACTATAAAGACTCGCTTTCTCAACTCTTCAATACGATACATAACGGTAAAATTGCCAACAAATAATTGGCGGTATCCTCTGTTTGCATAAACACCTGTTTTTCTTAAGGCTCCGCGCCGAGGCATGGTTTCTAACGAAATAATGGCTTCCTCCAGTGATTCAGCCAATTTAACACCGAGACCAGGCTCTAGCAGAGTCTCGGCGATATAGGTATATATGCCGTCTAAATCGCGGTATGCACGTGGCAGTAGGTTAACGGAATATTTACTTTCCAAAATGTTTCCTCTTTAATTCCGAGAGACCCTCCCTGGCGTCCATTAGCTGGTTATTAGAAATATACCCAGCCTCGGCTTCCGCGATAGCCGCATCAAGTTCACGTTCTGCCAGCATGGAATCAAAGGTTTCTATACTCATAATAACCAAATCGCCGTAGCCGTTTTTCGTTATGAATATCGGTTCTTTCTTTGCGTGGCACAATTCAGAAATCTCGTTTGTGTTTCTTAAATCAGTTATCGGTCTAATTTGGGGCATGACTGACGCCTCCCTTTTGCTCTTTATTATATCATTATAACGTACATTTGCCATGAAATCAGCCGCCGCTGCCTAAAACATGGACAATTGCTCGGCGTCCATGAAGCGCATCCGATCTTCGTCTTCTTCCACCCGCACATCCTTGACTACCACTCTAATTCGCCCATCCTGAAGGATATCCTGGTTGAGAAGATAGTTGACTCCGAACCTCGAGGTGATCTCCGGAGTTATCTTGTGTCCGGGAGCGATCAGCTGGATATCGTTTTGCTTCAATATCTTGAACATGGGGTCCCACAGGTAAACCGCCGAGGTTGACCCGAAGGGATTATCGGCGATGATGACCTTCTTGGTTCGGACCCCGGTATTATGGATGGAAAGCATTCGTATAAACGAGATCAGGCAGGCGGCAAAGATGAAGTAAAGAGAATTGTTCTGCCCCTCCGAGCCGATGGCCTGCTCCCAGCGATAGAATCGGGAGTTTTCCGGGATGCTTTCCACCTTGTAGAGCCGCACCATGGCTTTATCCATATCCGCGATCTGTCCTAGCAGCTCCTGGCTGGAGAGCCGGGCCGCGATCCGCTTTCTGTCCACCGTTCCTTCCTCACCAATCTCCCGCACGCTCCCGTCAATATGGGCCTTCATCCGCAGTTGCTTATCCTGCGGCTCCAACTCCGGCAGCCTGAGTTCGATCATATTAATACGGCGCCCATATACTTCTATACGGGAAAGGGGTTCCAACTTGCGCAGCTGCCCCAACAGCAATTCCGCCCGCTGGATACAGCGGCGGGTAAAATCCTGCTGATAGCTCTCCAACAGGCTGATATCATGGCCTATCTTCTGCATCTGTTCATCAATATTGGTCATATACTCGACAAAGGCGGCCTGATGGCGGCGGCACAGTCCGGTGCTGACCGGCCTGCTTATCTTCCCCAATTCTTCCACCGGTTCGCGGATTACAAAGGCAGTTGTTTCGGTATTGATGGTATTTATCCGCTCGCCCCATTTCTGGAGTTGCAACTGGAGACTATCCTGGACCCGGCGGAATTCCTTCTCGAACCGGCGGAAATCCTTGATCTCTGTTGCTGCGGCGGCACTGATAGTGACTGTTTCCCGGTCCATGAACTCCTGGTAATCCTCGACCTGGACTTGCAAGCGTTCTTCCTCCCGGTCGATTTGTGCCAGCTGCTCCTTGTCCCGGGCCACTTCCTGGTCATAGCTTTTTATCAGCTGGTCGACATTATCGATTTCCAGGCGGTAACGGTCCTCATTATCATAATCGGGCAAGTCTTCAAGGACCAGCCGGGGTTCTTCGTCCATGATTTCATCCAATTTTTCTGCCGCATTCTCAACTCTGATATCGATCTCGATTACCTTTCGTTCCAAAGTGCTTAAGTCTTTCTTATTGACAGCCTTATCCTGCTTGGCTCGGGCGATCATGGTTTGGTCGGGAATGGTGATCAACATACCGTTCATCTCACTATTTTCGATTGCCGCCAGGTCTCCATCGTACTCCCGCCTGATCCGCTCACCCAATGATTTCAGATTTCCTTCCCAATCGGCTAATTCGTTTCTGAGCCGGTCTTCCTCCAGGGTCCGGCCGCTGACGGATTCATGCAAAGCCCGATATTCAGCGCGGGCCTCGAGCAGTGACCCTTCATTCTCGATACTGGCAAAGCTGGACAACTCTTCCCGCTCCTTGTTGAGTTCATGAAGTTCGATTCCTAATTGATGGAGTCGGGTTTGATTCTGTTCCTGGTCTTGTTCCAGTTGCCCTGATAATATACCCAGATTGTCGATAGCTCCTTGGACCGCGTTCAGCGTTTTCCGTTTTTTCGTCAATTCTGCCCTAGTCGCCGCCAGCTCCTGGCTGGTTTGAATGGTCTCCCGGAGCCGGGCCAGCTTTTCCTGGCACTCTGAGATCGCTTCCGACTGCATTTCCAATTGCTCCACCAGGGCTTCCCTATCGGCGCGGGCACGCTCCCTCTGCAGCTCGGCATCAGCCCGGCAGATCTGCAACCCTTTGCCGGCTTGGGTAAGGGCCTCCAGCCTCTGTTGGTGCTCGTCCACCTCATCCTGGGGGTATACTGCCTTGAATTCTCTGAGCTCCGCCAACTCGAGGCTCAGTTCCGCCGACCGGGCCGCTCCCGCCGCCATCTCGGCGTCAATATCAGCCAGAGCGGCGCTCATCTGCTCCATATATCGCTCATACTGGGTCCGATCCAACAATAGTCCGGAGAAATTGCAGTAATAATAGATGTCATCAGTCCCCCTAGTGGGGTTCTGGCGCAGGAGCTCCAGATTGACGATCGGCAAGAGATAGTCGGAGTCCAGAGGCACTTTCAGGCGGCCCTGGCGAAGGCGGGTGAAAGCGGAATTGTCAACGATAACGGCAAAAGGCAGGTAAGGCAGGGCCTGTAAAACCTCTGCCCGTTCCTCCGGTTCCAGGTCGGCCAGCCAGTCAATGCCGGCTTTGACGAATTCACATTTGTCGTGTAAATACCCGGCCAGTGCCAGCACTTCCTCATTGGGCACATAATAGCCCCGCTGCAGTGATAGCTGTTGTTTTTGCCGTAAACGACCGGCTTCGATCTCCTTTTCCAACCGATGCAGTTCTTCCCGGCGGATGATCCGTTCCAGCTCTTCTCCGTAGGCCTGGATGGTGTCCTGGTTGAACGCCCTTGCTTTGTACTCCAGGCGGGACCGCCGTTCACCATATTGTTTGAGCCAGGTCCGGCATTGTTGCTGGATCTCCAGGTTCCTGTCGATCTCACCATCCATCTTGACCGCCTTGATCTCCATGCTCTGCATCAAGGTCGCCCCGGCGATTATCTGCTCGTCGACAGCGCCCCGGGCTTGCCGGTGCCGGGTCAGTTCGTCTTCGAACGGTTCCAGGAATTGTTCTGGTGCCAGGGCCGCTTCCATCTCTCCCCGTCCCAGAAAATAATTGTTTAATTGAGTCAGCCGGATGCCCCCATCCTGCTCCGCTTGGGTAAGGCGGTCGACCGCCGCCTCCAGCAGGGCGTTCTCCTTTTCCGCCCCGATCAGCTCCTGCCGGATCTTTTTCAGGTCATCGGACAACTTTTGCCGGGCCCCTCCCAGACTCTGACTCAAACCCGTCAGCTCTTCCCCCCGCCGGGTCAGCAGGAAACTGAGCCGCCCGCCGGCGGCCCGATAGGCGGCCTTGGTGACATCTTCGTCTTCCTCCAGGAACTGCAGGCGCTGGCGGTTTTCATTGAGCCGGCCCTTTACCTTCCGGTAATCACCATAACCCTCCAGGGTGAGGAGGCGATTGAGGTGTTGTTTATATTGCCGGTCTTTCTCCCGCAGTCGGTCTCTCTCCAGCTCCCAGGCCCGTTTTTGGGCACTCATCTGCAGCTTCTGATAGTTGATCAATCCCGCCTGGAGCAGTCTCTGCAATTGCTGCCCCTCCCGGCTGCCGGCTGCATTGCTGGCCTGGCGTTTCATTACCGCCGCCTTCTGTCGCTCTAATCCGTCCAGGTTATCCAGGAGCAATTGGCGGATGCCCGCCGCTTCCTGTTTATAGCCTTCGAGGACCGTGAAAGATTGCAGCAGCTCGTCATTTTTGCGGGCAAACTCCTGATAATAGGCTTTGATTTTCTCGTATTCGCCCAGGTGCCCCTTCAGCTGCAGATATTCATTCAATCGGCTTCTGATCTGGATAAGGGTATCCGCCAGCAAAAGACGGGTCTCATTGCTTTGGCCCTGGCTATTGAGAGCCTCCACATCTTCCACTATCTTTACAAACTGATTTTCGATCAGCTTGCGGGAGGTGGTGTTCTGCCGGAAATAGGATTCGATGCTGTTTTCGCCGCTGTTGATGCCCCGGATTATCTGCCATTCAGCCGAGATCAGGTTATGGACTGACAGGTAGTGCTGATATTTATCGATGCCTTCAAATATCTCCGCCGGCAGCCCTTTGTGTCTCATCTGCTGAATGTAGCGGCGGATATCCTCAAACCCGGCATATCGTTTTTCTCCCCCTGCTTCGGTGACCAACGGCACCGACTTGATCCCGGTTAGGCTGTGGTCATTGCAGAAGACACACCAATTCAGATGTTCGATATCGGCCGCTGGCAGGCGCTCATCTTCGTCGGCCCCTTCAACCCCGGTGACGGCTCCGGCACCCTTCCGTTTGCGGGCGCAAAACCCGGTAAGCAGTTACTTGTAGCCATGGTTCTCTTCCAGGATCCATTCCACCACCCCATGGGAGGTGCGCTCCTTGCCTCCCTGGAACAGCAGGCTGACCGGCTTTTCCCTTCGCAGATTCGATTTGGGCAAAACCGTCTGCAGCAGCATTAGCAGCAAGAGGGATTTCCCGCCGCCATTTTCCAGGTCATAGGTGGTATTGCGGCCGCCCAACTCCAGGTTGAAATCATCGTAAAACTGGGTGGCATTATTGAAATGAACATTGGTCACGCGGATGCTTCTGATATGGGGCATCAGCCGCTCACCCCCAGTTCATGGACAAATGTCAGCAGGTCGCGGCGGTTGTCGCGCTCTTCATAATAGTTCCAGATGATGGTCTTGAACCGTTCCGTAGGGTAGATGAGGCGCTGCTGGGTGTCCAGGACAATCAGTCTCTCGGTCTGCAGGAAGGTGCAGATGTTTTCCACAAAGTTCACCTTGTCATTCTTGCCCCCGGTCACCCCTTCCCGGGCATCCGGCAGTTTTTGCCATACTCTGCATATCTGGGCGAAATCGAATTGATTCTCCTGGCTGACAGAGTCCAGGTCGTCATATCCTGCAGCGCTTCCAATCTGCGATTGACATTCTCCACCAGGTCGCCCATTTTGATGTAGACTACCGGTGTGTCCGGGTAGGCTTCCCGATAAAACATGGTTATCAGGGTCATGATAATGAAATAGCCGGTAAACAGGTCGCTGTTGGTGGAAACCCAGCTGATCCGGTTCCGCAGTTCCTCATTACTCCAGCCAAACAAACGGCTGCCCACCTCGGGACAAATAAACAAACGCTCCTGGCTGGAGTAGACCCTGAGTTCCAGCCGTCCGGCTATATGGAAAAGCATATCCTCCACCTCGGTGCTGTGGCGGTATTTATTGAATAGAGTGGCATTGTTGCTCTTGCCCACCACCTCCCCCTGTAACAGGGCTTTGAGGATAGCCAACGCATCATCCAAAATCTCCATCGTGCCTCGATTCATCATGGCCGTTCTCCTGTAAACAACATATTAGTCATTTTCAAACCGGGCAACAGCTCTATCTCCTGCTGCGGCCAGCTGGTGACAGCTATCCGGCTGATCTTGGATCCCAGCGCCAGGGCCGCCTTTATAAAGACGTCTTCTATGGTCTTGGGGTTGTCAATGGACCGCGGGCTGTCATATGCCAGAATTATTTCCCGGGAGTGTTCCCCCATTCGCTTGTCCCGGTTGATCTCAATGATGAAGCTTAAAAAATCCCCGTTATAAACACTGTCCTCTGAATACTGGTCCACCAGACCGCGGCAGAATTCCGACAGTTCAATCGGTTGCTCCAGAGTATCCAGGGCCTCCAAGAGCCGGGCCGCATAGAATAGGAAGTTTTTCCTGACCCGTTTGCTGGTTAGGACATCCATAGTCTCCCGATCAGCGTCGATCTCCCCCATGTCATCCCTGCCCTCCTCCGGTTTTGACCGGGCCAGGCGCTGGGGCTCCAGGACCCGCAGGGGATTGAAGCTTTTGCTCAGCCGGGGATTCAGCAAGGGTTCAAACAGGTATTTAAGAGCCTGGGGCTGGTCGTTTTGATTGATGAGCTTCTCAAATTCGCCTTCGAAAGTAAATCTCTCGGTGAAGATGGCTTTTCTCCGAAGCCCCAACGCCCGGTCATACTCCTGGGTAAAAC
>JAAYJY010000074.1 GCA_012522705.1 Syntrophomonadaceae bacterium
CGGTAGGAACCCAGGCAACGGTAAAGACATTAACTCCGGAAGAATTATACGAGGTGGGAGCCGGGATGATCTTGGCCAATACCTATCACTTGCATCTGCGGCCCGGCGAAGATATCATTGCAGAAGCCGGGGGACTGCACCACTTCATGAATTGGAAGCGGGGAATGCTGACCGACAGCGGGGGTTTTCAGGTGTTCAGCCTGCAGGGTCTGTGCAAGATAGATGACGACGGGGTTTGGTTTAACTCCCATATTGATGGGTCACGTCATTACCTGACCCCGGCCGGGGCAGTCGAAATTCAGCAGCAGCTGGGTGCCGATATAGCCATGTGTTTCGATGAGTGTGCCCCTTACCCCTGCAGCTATGAAGAGGCGGAAGGGGCGGTGCGGCGCACCACCCAGTGGGCGCAGAAGTGCAAATCGGCTCACTCCCGGGCCGACCAGGCCCTTTTCGGCATCATCCAGGGGAGTGTATTTGCCGATCTGCGGGAGAGAAGCGCCCGTGGTATTATTGATCTGGATTTTCCCGGCTATGCGGTAGGTGGGTTGAGCGTGGGAGAACCCAAGCCATCCATGCAGGCCATGTTGGATGTGCTGGCACCGTTGCTGCCCTATGACAAACCCCGTTATCTTATGGGGGTGGGAGCTCCTGAAGACCTGCTCGAAGGCGTGCGGCGCGGAATCGACATGTTCGACTGCGTGTTGCCGACCAGATTGGCTCGGCACGGGACGGCTTACACCCGTTATGGTAAAATAGTAGTCCGGAATGCCATTTGGTCACGGGATTTTAGGCCTTTGGACCCTGATTGTGATTGCTATGTGTGCCGTAGCTATACCCGGGCCTATATCAGGCATTTGATCAAGGCCGGAGAGATGTTGGCCCATCGCTTGCTGAGTTATCACAATGTTCATTTCCTGCTGAAATTGATGGAGGGCATTCAAGAAGCTATAGCTTTGGATCAGTTCGAGGTCTACCGAACTGGGTTCTACAAGAATTACAGGATTTAACAAAGAGGATTTTGCCAATCATTGGCGAAAAGATATAAGGTTGTACTAAAAGGAGGTATTACATGGGAACAGAAACTTGGCTTCCTACAGCCATATACCTGGGGGCATTCCTGGCCATCTTCTATTTTTTGATCATTATGCCGCGCAAGAAACAAGAAAAGCAGCATAAGGAGACCGTAGCCAGCCTCAAGCGGGGGGACAAGGTGGTAACTATTGGAGGCTTGAAGGGGGAAGTTGCCAAAGTCAAGGAAGAAACACTGGTGCTCAAGGTCAACGACAATACCGAGATGGAGTTTGTGAAGAAGGCGGTGGCCTTTAAAGAAGAGGAGAAATAATGATAACCCTGGACACCGTTAAGGAGAGCCAGGTGATTCAGGCCCTTATTAAATCTGGAAACGAGCATCTGGAAGCCATCGGTTACACCGATCATGGAGCATTCCACGTGGGACTGGTGGCAGGACTGAGCCGTAAAATTCTGCTGGACCTGGGGTATGACCAGCGATTGGCTGAATTGGCAGGTATCGCCGGATATATGCATGATTTGGGCAACGTTATAAACCGGTTCGGCCATAGTCAGAGCGGAGCCATGATGTCGTTTGCAATCCTGCGCAGAATGGGGATGGAGCCAGAGGAAATATCCATTGTGGTATCAGCGGTAGGTAATCATGATGAAGGGAGCGGTCATCCTATAAATGCCGTTTCAGCAGCTTTGATCCTGGCTGATAAATCACATGTACACCGTAATCGAGTGAGGAATAGAGATATCGCCACCTACGACATCCATGACCGGGTCAACTATGCGGTACAGAATTCCTTACTTAAGGTTAATGGGACGGAAAAAACCGTGACCATGGAGTTGAAGATCGATACCGAAATATGCCCGGTGATGGAATACTTCGAGATCTTTCTCGAACGGATGTTGTTATGTACCCGGGCGGCAAACTTTCTTAACTGCAGGTTTGGCTTGATTATCAATGGAGTCCAACTCCTGTGAAACCAATCAACAAAGTGTTGGAAGGAGGACAACTGGTGCGCAAGAATACCAGTATGGCGATAGTGGCGACCATAGTGGTGGCTATAATAGGGTTGGTATACTTCACCTACCGGCCTATTTTAAATAATTTGCAATTGGGTCTGGATCTTAAGGGAGGTCTGCATGTAGTGCTGCAGGCCCAAGAGACAGAAGGGGAGGAGATAACCTCTGATACGATCCAGAAATCGATCGGGGTGCTGCGAAACCGGGTAGATAATCTGGGGGTTAAGGAACCCAGTATCTATCCCCAGGGCAATGACCGTATCGTGGTTGAGATAGCTGGAGTGGATGACCCGGAACAAGCGGTCAATATTATTAAGAATACGGCCAAATTGGAGTTTCAGGATGAGGAAGGCAATGTGCTGGTTACCGGCAAGGACCTGAAAGATGCCCAGGCTTCACCTGGGACGGGTGGTCAGGGGGCCAGCGTCGATTTGGAATTTAACGCCGAAGGAGCCCAGCTGTTCGCGGATGCTACCGCCAAAAACGTGGGCCGGCGTTTAGCCATCGTCATAGACGAAGAGGTGATCAGTGCCCCGACGGTAAATGAACCCATTCCTAATGGCCGGGCCCAGATTACCGGCGGTTTTACCGCGGAAGAGGCCCAGAACCTGGCCGTTTTGCTGCGGTCCGGGGCTCTGCCGGTGTCCTTTAACATAATGGAAAAGCGAACCATTGGCCCAACCTTGGGGGCTGATTCCCTGGACCTTAGTGTCAAGGCGGCCATCGTGGGTTTAATTGCCATCCTTATCTTTATGATAGGCTATTACCTTCTGCCCGGATTGGTGGCCGCAGTATCGATGGCATTATATACGGTGTTGGTCCTGGGGACCATGATACTATTGGGTACTTCCCTGACCTTGCCCGGCATAGCCGGTTTTGTATTATCGATAGGTATGGCGGTGGACGCCAATATTATTATTTATGAACATATTAAGGAAGAACTGCGCTTGGGCAAGACCATCAAGGCTTCCATCGAGGCTGGTTTTGCCCGGGCGTTCTGGACCATTTTCGATGCTCAATTGACAACCCTGATAGCAGCCTTGGTATTGATTTGGTTTGGCAGCGGACCAATCAAAGGTTTTGCGGTAACGTTGTCCATCGGTATCGTAACCAGTCTGGTGGTGGCACTTGGTTTTACCCGCTACGTGATTGTGCTCTGTGCCGACTTTGTCAAGAATACCAAGCTATACGGCGTATAAGGGGGGACGGCAAAATGCAATTCATACAAAAAAGGAAATGGTTCTATATCTTTTCTCTCATCTTGATTGTACCGGGAATTATCTCAATGTTTGTGCAGGGATTCAACCTGGGGATAGATTTCAAAGGCGGAACCATGCTGCTTTATAGAATGGAGACACCAGCGGATACGGCTGCCATTACCCAAACCGTAAGCGATCTGCAGATCGTCAGTGAGATCAGTGTTCAGCCCAGCGGTAATGAATTCTACATCCGCACCAATGAATTGAACCAGGTGCAGACCGAACAGATAACGGCGGCCTTGAGCTCCAAATTTGGAAACATCACATTATCGAGCGCGGAAAGTGTGGGTGCCACTATCGGCTCCGAACTGGTGCGCAATGCTTTTCTGTCGGTAGCCATCGCCCTGGTGCTGATGGGCATATATATAACCTTTCGTTTTGAATGGAATTTTGGTTTGGCCGCGGTGCTGTCGTTGGCCCAGGTGGTGCTTTTTGTATGTGGCATCTTCTCCATTATGCAATTTGAGATCAACGGGGCCTTCATCGCCGCAATACTTACAATTATAGGTTATTCGATCAATGACACCATTGTTATTTTTGACCGGGTTAGGGAGAATCTGCGGATGAAAAAGAAAGACACCCTGGACACGTTATTAAACAAAAGCATCATGCAAACCATGAACCGCTCAGCCAACACGGTTCTTACGGTTTTAATGCCCTTGATTGCGTTGTTGACCTTCGGAGGTGCAACCAACAAGTTTTTTGTCCTGGCAAGGCTGATCGGTTTTGTTTATGGCGCTTATTCTTCCATCTGCATAGCAA
>JAAYJY010000075.1 GCA_012522705.1 Syntrophomonadaceae bacterium
CCGTAAAACCAGCCGACAGTTCATCTTCGGTCTGTAGAAATCCCCTTCCATATCTGGGGCTAAGGCGGGTCCAATAATGCATGATCTCATTCTGTGGGGTAATGGGGTACCCAAACATCATGTCCGCTCCAGCTGCCAAGCAAGCCCAAGCCGCCGTTTCATTACCGGTCATGAAGGATTTCTTTACTTCACCAATTACTTTTGACATTAAAATAATACACCTCCCAATGGTAATTACAAAATAAAGGAATTCTCTTAATCTTATATTTTACTACCAAATTGCTCCGGGCATATATCGTTTAATATATTTTACGGGCAAACCCCACTCAAGAACGGTGGGTGACGCCCGGAACTCTTCACTTATCGCGATGAAGGCTATCGGTATCCCAAGCTCTTCAGCCGCGTCCCGGATGAAACGGTTTCCGTTGGAAATAATATCGATGGCGCTCTGGTCTCCAAGATGGGTATTCAAAACCACCGCATCTACCCGCCCCAACTCCATTAGGTATTCCTTGACCCTTTCCTTGGAATTGTTCATCGGTCGGGTGCCATTAATGACGGCAATTATTCTCAGTTCCGGGGATTGATAGGCCCCTTCCACCAGATTAAGGGTGCGCGCCCCATGGACCCCGTACCCGATGTCAAGAATGATATCGCCTTCATTTAGAAGTGCCCAGCGAGCCGCGGGCTTAAGCATAGCCCCAGTCTCTCCCAATCCAAACGAGTCGGCTCGACTGAAACTTATCACCTTAAGCCCCATATCTGCAAGTTGCTGGCTCAGAGTTCTTAGCGTATAAAAAGGCTCTACTGTATCAAGATCCACCAGAGTTACCTGTCGGCCTTGATCCTTTAACTCAAGAGCCCTGTTTATCGATATTTCGCTTTTACCGCTGGCATATTCACCAACAAATGCTTCAACTATTCTATTCGAA
Organism: Syntrophomonadaceae bacterium; assembly: GCA_012522705.1. Lineage (GTDB taxonomy): Bacteria > Bacillota > Syntrophomonadia > Syntrophomonadales > Syntrophomonadaceae > PHAA01. The sequence goes on from JAAYJY010000075.1 coordinate 933, forward strand.
TTCGGATACGTGACACCCAGCACCTCGCGATCATCACTAGTCTTAAAGCGACCATTTACATAGTATAAAGTATCATTTAATTGTGCGTCAATATTTATTTATTAGTCGGATATATTACTCATATTATGACGCAAATGTACTCATATTTCCGAAATAGCTCTGTATAGTTTTTTCCAAATTGGCATACGCTATTCTGGTGTTGCGAGAATGTTCATTGCCCCTGGTATTGGCATCAAGGACTGGTCCGTCCATAAATGGCCAAAATAAAAGGGATGGATCCCATCCACCCCCAGGTAACTAATTGCAGTTGTCAGCCTAATGCAACAGGAGTTGAAAACAGACCAGAAGCAGTATTCCTGGTATACCCAGAAATCCTGCCACCAATATGGTTATTACATTGATCGGCAGTTCAAATCCAAAAAATGAACCCCCATAGTTGACCAGTAATAACAACAATATCCCGAGCAGCGAATTGATAATCAGCTTGGAGATCAGTTTTAGCGGTTTCATGATCAACTGGGCACCGATATAGATGACCACCAGCAAAAATATACCTGCCAGGATCATATTCAATGTATCCATGTTGCACGAAGCCTCCTAACTGCTGAATTCCTATCACATTCAAAAATAGTTGTGTAGACAACTATTTCTTCTGCCGGTACTTCTTGAGCAGATAATCGTATCGTTTTTCTGCTGCAGTCAGGCTGTAAACGGCCCAATCGACCAGTTCCGGGTCATTTACCTCAGAATATATGCTTCGTGCGGTAGCCATTTCTTCTACGGCCGTCTGGATTTCAGCCAGATCATCTATCTGCTTTTGGCCTGTCTCAGGTTCTCCTGCCAGAAACCAGTTTTTGCATATATTATCCCATATCCGAGACCATATCCGCACCGGATAACCCTCCTGCAGTTAACTATGTCCCACTGCATCTTATGCCGGTTATCCCATTATTATGCCCATTCTATGTAACGCTGTCCCAAATCGGCAAGAATCTAAAACTCTTTGCGGCCTTCCAAGGCACGACGCAGAGTTATTTCGTCGGCAAATTCAATGTCACCACCAATAGGCAACCCATACGCGAGGCGGGTCACTTTTACATTATGTCCGCTTATGACTGTAGCTAGAAATCTGGATAGCACCTCCCCGTCAATGGTGGGATTCAAGGCCAAAATTACCTCCTGGACCTTGCCGTCATTGAGGATATGGAGCAACGGTTGTACGTCCATGTCCGCTGGATCACTATCGTCCATCAATTTGAAGCCTCGATTCAATACAAAATACCTGCCGTTATATCCGGTTCTCTCAATGGGGATAATATCACTGGCTTCTTCCACAATACACAAGCTATTGATTGACCGGGTCGGGTTACTGCATATTGAACAAGGGTCACTATCGGTTAGATTGCCACATATTGAACACGGAAAAACCTTATCCTGAACATCGATGATGACCCGCGCCAACCGGCGGGCCTCTTCGGAAGGCAGTTTTAAAATGTAGAGCGCCAACCGCTGGGCTGTTTTAGGCCCTATGGAAGGCAGTTTTTGCAGTTGGTCGATTAGGTCCTCCAGCGGGCGCGGCAATCTCATGTCCTCATGCCTCCTAGTCTTAAATGCCGCTTACAGCCCTGGAATGTTGAATCCACCGGTCAACTTGGCCATTTCGGATGACACCATGTCCTGTGATTGTTTGACCGCTTCGTTCACTGCCGCTAGTATTAGATCCTGCAACATCTCCACATCCTCCGGGTCGACCACTTCCGGCTTGATTATTATTTCCTGGAACTGCTGTCGGCCGTTTATCTTTATGGTTATGGCGCCGCCACCCACAGAGGTCTCGAGAATTGTTTCCTGTAGTTCTGATTGTTTCTTGGTTATTTCCTCTTGCAGCTTTTTGGCTTGTTTCATCATCTGATTCATGTTGGCGCCACCACCTAGGGGATTAAACTTCATCTGGATTACCTCCTCAATCTTTTATTTCGACCATGTCTTCACCAAAGAATTCTATTGCCTTTTTAACAACGATGTCATTATACTTGTTATCCTCCAAAAAAATAAATTCTATTTCCAATTCACGAGCAAACAAATCCCTGATGACCGCATCGAGTATATCTCGATTGCCTTTCTCCTCCATTCGTTCCTTATGAAATTTGTAACTCTTTTGGAATCCAATGTACATAGTATCCCCTTTTGTACCCAGCAACTTGCCTTGGGACAAAAGTGCATGGGTAGGCACTTTCCTTTCTTTCACCGCCGCCAGTAATCGGTTCCATAATACCTCTCGGGCATCGGGTTTGTCACTTCGATTGGTCCGTTCCATCTTGATATTTCGATCAAATTCGGAGCCCTTTCCCTGGGGTGCAGTCGCTGAGGCGATACTACCAGGTTTGCGCCATAAGGTTGAAATCTCTAGGAAAACCAATTCCAGAAGAAACTTTTGCCCCTCACTAAATCGTAGCTTTTCACTTGTATCCATTATCATCCGCAGTGCCTGGAGGATTTGCCCTTGCTCCAGGTTCTTTGAATGAACTTTGAATAACTCGCGGCTCTGTTCCCCCGCCATCACCATGTCCGCTTTGTCACCGGCTATCTGGGAAATCAATAAATCGCGTAGATAAAGTGCCGTCTCCCGGGCTAATTGTCCGGCTTCTTTTCCTTGATTGAGTGCTGCATTAAGATGGTTGACAATAGCTGCGGCATCATGAGCGATAACGTCATCAATTAACCTGGCCACAAACGCGTCATCCACCAAGCCCAGCACCTCCAGCACATCATCCCTGCTAATTGGGCCTTCCTGGCACGAGTACGAGTAGACCTGCTCCAGCATACCCAACGCGTCGCGCATTCCTCCGTTGGCCCGGCGGGCAATCAAAGCAAGTGCTGCTGGTTCGATGTCAACAGCGTTGCTTTCGCCGACTTTTCTGAGACGACTGATAATCTGCTCCTGGGTAAGGCGGTGAAAACTATATTTTTGACAGCGGGACAGAATGGTAGCTGGAATCTTTTGCAGCTCAGTAGTCGCTAATATGAAGATGACCGACTCAGGCGGTTCTTCCAATGTCTTAAGTAAAGCATTGAAGGCCTCGGTGGTCAGCATGTGTACTTCATCGATAATATAGACTTTCTTCTTGCCCTGGGCAGGAAGAATTCGCACCTTCTCCCTCAAATCACGGATTTCATCAATGCCCCGGTTGGATGCCGCATCAATCTCGATAACATCCATGAAGTTGCCGTAGTTAATGTCTCGGCAGGGATTGCAGTTGTTGCATGGCTCTCCATCTCGCTGATTCTCACAATTGACTGCCTTGGCCATAATTTTGGCCAGGCTGGTTTTGCCGGTACCTCTCGGACCGGCGAAAAGGATAGCGTGGGTGAGCCGACCTCCACGTACTGCGTTGCGTAATGCCTGTACTGTCTGTTCCTGTCCCACTACCTCCGAGAAACCCTGGGGTCTCCATACCCTATATAAAGATAGATATGACATTTCAAACTACCCCTCGCTGTTCATAATCTCCAAGCAAAGGCTTTTTTCTATTATATTCTTTCCTAGGCCGCCATTTTTAGAAAAACATATAAAAACACAGGTTTTAAACCTGTTGTTTACCAAATATAATGCCGTGCACCTGGCCTCGAAGATACCTTCCAGGCGATGCACGAACAGTTGACTCCGTCCAGGCACCCCCCCGTCACACGAAATGAACCTTTTAGTGCTGCTTCCTTCCGGACCTGACACGGTTCAAGGTGTTCCGTTGCGGAGGACCCAAACCTCTTCACCACTTATTCGAGCCGGACCCTACAAGAATATGCCCTCGGCTCAGGAATTCGATCCTGCTATAGCGGGTTGCAGGTTACAGGGCACCGCTAATTCCCCATCTAGCACGGCAAATCTTATTTTTATTTTGCTCACTCATTGTAACTGCTTTTTAGGGTGATGGCAAGGGGCCAAAGAGACACCGATATTCTTCATATCCCTCTTTTTCCAGGTCCTCCGCCGGGATAAACCGCAGAGCAGCCGAATTTATGCAGTATCGCAAACCGATTGGGGCTGGTCCGTCAGTAAAGACATGTCCCAAATGGGAGTCAGCGTACCGGCTGCGCACTTCGGTTCGCACCATGAAATGCCTGCGATCAGTCTTTTCCATAATGCGGTCTTTGCTTAGGGGCCTCGTAAAGCTAGGCCATCCACTGCCGGAATCAAACTTATCCAGCGAACTGAACAGCGCTTCCCCAGATACAATATCTACATATATGCCAGGTCGGCGATTGTCCCAATATTCGTTATTGAATGGCGGTTCGGTTCCATCTTGTTGGGTCACTTCATACTGCCCGGGAGTCAGTTTTTTAATGGCCTCTTCCTTGGTCTGGCCCCAATGCTTGCGCTTGAAGGCATCTCTTCCGGAGGATTGTCGATATCTTTGATAGTGCTGCGGTTGCTTGCGGTGATAATCCTGATGATATTCTTCAGCCGGATAGAATTCTTTCATAGGGACTATCGCGACCGTAATAGGTTTGGTAAAGCGCCCGCTCTCGTACAGTATTTGTTTGGACTCCTCCGCCGCCTGTCTTTGTTGTTCATTATGATAGAATATGGCCGGTCGGTAGGATAGTCCGCGGTCATAGAATTGTCCTCCGCCATCGGTAGGGTCTATATTCTGCCAGTATATTTGCAGCAGTTCCTTATATGAAGTCTGTGATGGATCGTAGGTAACCTGCACCGCTTCATAATGGCCGGTATCCTCGTAACATACTTGCTCGTAGGTTGGGTTTTCCATATGCCCTCCGGTATATCCAGATTCGACGGTTGTTACTCCGGGCAGCACCCGAAAAGGCGCGACCATGCACCAAAAGCACCCCCCGGCGAACGTGGCCAATTCGTATTCCGCCCTGCCTTGTTTTCGCTCCATACTATCACTCCTCTGACTGTTCTCAAGGATATCTCTTAAGTCTCTTGGGAGAGGCTAGTTTA
>JAAYJY010000076.1 GCA_012522705.1 Syntrophomonadaceae bacterium
CACAAAGAGGGCTTGCCGAATGTTGTATTGGAAGCCATGTCGAGCGGCTTGCTGGTGATTGTTTCTGATTTGCCGGGGTTGAAGGGGGTTGTAGCGCCTGGCGAGAATGGCGTTGTCGTTCCGATTGGGGATGCTGGCGCCCTTGCAGCAGCAATTTCCGATATACTTTCCAACAATTCGGCGCTACCACGACTTGGTCGAAATGCCCGATCGTATATTGAATCAGTTCACGGTTTTGATGCATGGCAAAAGGAAATGACATCCTGTTATCAAAAGTTGATAAAATCAGTAACTGAAAGTACTGACTGATATGTTGATTGAAAATTTAGTTGTTTATATATTCGCTGCGATAATTGGTCTTATCCTCCTGTTGCTGATCTTTAAGCAACCCTATCTCGGAGTTGCGTTTTCTATTGCGATTCTGCCGATTATCGATATTTTCTCCAGCATTCCACTGTTTTCCTCCATTTCCCTGCCAATCGGTTTAGCCACGTTGGTGGCCTATTTATTTCGATCGAAAAGACTTGAGAAAAAGGGAAAGAGACGAATGGAGGCAGTCTACCTTCTTGCACTTATTTTCATTTTTTGGGTCGTTGTCTCGAATCCTGAAGCCGCGATTTTAGGCGAGGACCGGTTCTGGATCTTTACCTTTGCACAATTATGGATCTTGATGTTTTTGTCTGGGGAACTTCTCGATACCCCGCAAAAGCAGAAAAATACTATGCTGATGTTTGCCCTGGCGGCAGTAGTCTCAGCGATTTTTGCGATTACACAAGGAGAGATTGCTGAGACTGCCACAACCTCTGCGCGGGTTTCAGGGCTGGCAACCAATGCGAATCAGGCGGCAAGATACTTCGTCATCGCTCTCGTGTTCTTTTATTATCTACGCACAAAAACCGAAACGCCATTACTCAAGATTTTTTATCTGGTTGGCATTTTGATAACTTTCTTTGGAGTGTTTTTTACTGTGTCCCGTTCGGGAATGCTACTATTGTTCGGAGCACTCGGGTTGATTCTGATATTCCAACCTCGCGTAAAGAACAAAGTTGGCTTAATAATTCTCACTATCGTTGCCCTCATCGCCTTAAGCTTTTTTGCTGAGAGTATATTCATAATTATCGGTGACATTTTTCCGGCAATCGAGGAAGGGTCCGACACTGTTGGTCTTCGGTACAATCTATGGAGAGCAGGATGGGATATGTGGCTGGATCATCCAATCACCGGCGTGGGAATCGGGCAATATAATCACTTGCTTCGGCGCTACATGATCGGATTCGAGGGACCGACTGTCGGGTTTGCCTCCCCTCACAACACTTATGTTCAGGTATTATCCGAAACAGGCTTTATTGGCTTTGTATTGTTCATGGCGATGCTAATTCGTGCCTTTCAGAACCTTTGGCCTTCACCTTCAGCGAATAGTGCGGAGTTTGGGAGTCTTCGAGACACCTGGTTCATTATTTTGCTTGTCATCAGCGTAGGGGGCATTACCATTACGGATCTAGGTAACAAGATATTCTGGATGGTATTAGGTGTTAGCGCGGTTTTAGCAAACAAGGAACCGGTAAAGTCCAAAGAGTCTTCCAGACAAGCTATCGCTAAAACTTCTGCTACGAGCATCAGGATGCGGCGATGGATGAAAAATACAAAGTAGCGATCATTGCCGGGCAATTGGTCGTAGGCGGCGCGGAACGCCAGCTCTATTTATGGCTCAAGCATATGGACAGGAACAAGTTTGATCCATTGGTGATCACCTTGCATCCTGGTCACCATGATTTCTGGGAAGAACCCATAGAAGCCCTGGGAATTCCATTAAAACGAATCCCACAAGCGGCGAATCCGAGTAAACGGATGATGGCAATTTGTCAAAGACTGAGAGTTTTTAAGCCTGACTTGATTCATGGATGGCATTTATTTTCCGGCGCCTATGCGGGATTGGCTGGGTTATTGTTCTCTTTGCCTGCCATTGGTGGGTTGAGAAGCAGTTTGAATGGACATGAGCATAGTATCGAGGCAATACTCGTCAGGCGTTTTTGCAAAGGATTAATTGCTAATTCCGAAAATGCCGCGCAATCGTGGCAAGCGCTCGCTCCTAAAAGCCAAAAGGTCTTCACTGTGCCCAATGCCATTCCATATGACTTCCTCCCGAAGGATGAAGCGCGCTCATATTTAGCGGATATTTTTTGCATCGATCCAGATCGTTTTTGGATTGGGTCTATCGGCAGGCTCGATCCATTGAAGCGGTTTGATCTTCTACTTCCTGTACTGGCAAAGTTGAAAGCAGAGACTCCGAATGTACACTTGGTTATGATTGGGAAAGGTCCAGAACTTGTCCGTCTGAAAGAACAGGCAGCTATTTTGAATATAGAAGATCGCGTAACAATTACTGGTGAGATACCAGATGCAAGCAAGCTGTTACCGGCATTTGACCTTTTTTGCTTTCCGTCGTTATCCGAAGGACTGCCAAATGTAATTCTCGAGGCCGCTGCTGCGGCACTACCAATTGCGGCTTGGGATTTGCCGTTCAATCGAGAAATTCTGGTCGCTGAATCAGCCATGCTGTTACCACCAGAAGATTTGGACGCATTAGCCAAAGCTGTCTCAGAGTTAATTGACGATCAAAACCGCCGAGAAGCGCTGGGTGAAAGAGCACAGGAACGGGTGCTGAGCAGGTTTAGTATTGAGCGTTTTGTGAAAGGGATGACACAGGCTTATTTAACCATTCTGGGCGAAGATTGCAACGGTCCTGTAACATGATCCTTCTCTATCATCTCGTTTTCCCTGATGACACACCAACTGATGCCTGGAACGCTGGTGGAATATTGCGTCTGTCTGCATTTGAGCGGCAATTATATTGGCTCAACCGACGTTTCCCGATTATTTCATTGGATGATTACATCGAAAAACTTTCAAAAGATCAAAGCAACAAGAATAAATATGCAGCGATCACTTTTGATGATGGTTATCGTAACGTGATTAATCTTGTTTCGCCATTCCTGATAAAACAACACTTCCCAGCGACTTTCTTTGTCACAACCAGCCATTTGGAAGACGGACGCTTACTCTGGTTTGTGTATATTAATGCGCTTTGCAGCGATGGACCATATAGATCTCTTGAGGTAAATAGTGACACTCTTCCTCTTGACCATCCCAAGAACAGGAAAAAAACCTACCAAACCCTAATTAATATGGCTCGCCAGAGTGGTGATCCGAAGGGGTTCGTCCTTGAGTTGTCCAGCTGTTATCCTTTACCCGATGGGGTAAAGAGCATGTACGAAGGACCAACAGGAGATCAATTATTGGCATTCAGAAACTCTAATTTGTTAACATTGGGAGGTCATACTCATTCGCACCCCTTTCTCGATCAGATATCTAAAGCTGAACAAGAAATTGAAATTCGACAAAATAAAGCTGTATTAGAGGAGTTGTCACAAAAACCCGTATACTATTTTGCATATACAGGGGGTGTTTATACCGGGGTTACTATCAATATCGTCAAGCAGGAGGGCTTTGAAGCTGCTCTAGCTGTCCGACCAAAAGATTTAGGGAACAATAGCTTGTTCGAGTTGCCCAGAACCGATATTTATTCGCCTTCGATCATTAAATTCGGATTAAAAGTTCATGGAGGGGCAGGATTGCTGGAAAAATTAGTAAGGAGAAAGAGATAGGGTGTCCAACAAATCTTTACTTATGATTGGCAACTTCCTGCCATCGCCGAAACATAATAAGAATGTCTGGCATTTTTTAGCTGAAAAATTAGCGGATGCTGGGTGGTCTGTTATCTCAACCTCAGATAAAGAAAGCCAGTTTCTAAGGCTGGCAGATATGCTTCTGACAATATGGCGAAAGAGAGCCTCTTACCAGGTTGCTCACATAGACGTTTTCAGCGGGAAAGCCTTCCTTTACGCGCAATTATCGACCATTTTGTTGAAGAAGTATCACAAAACCATTGTCCTCACATTGCATGGTGGTGGGCTTCCTGAGTTTGCTAATAAGCGACCTCGTGCTGTAAAGCAGTTGCTATCTGCTGCCGATGTTGTGGTCACGCCCTCTGCTTATCCTCAACAAGCGTTTTCACATATCCGGTCAGATATAAAACTAATTGCCAACCCAATTAATCTGCAGGAATCTATCTATCGAGAAAGATCAGTTGCAGCTCCTCGACTGATCTGGGTTCGGGCTTTCCATGATGTCTATAATCC
>JAAYJY010000007.1 GCA_012522705.1 Syntrophomonadaceae bacterium
GCGGGTGGTGATGCGGGCGGTAATGCGGTTGAGGTTGGAAAGGCGGCTGTGGGACGCGGTTGCAAAGGGTAGTTCATCGCTGATGACCAGAGGCTCCAGGTCCACCCATTCAAATTTGTCGGGCCGGGCCTGCTCCACTATCCAATCTGTGCCCCGGTTGACGAAGCTCCAGCTTTCCACCAGATTGAGGTAACTCATCGCTTCCCGGACATCCATGTTCTCCAGCAGGTCGGCCGGTTTATAGTAACCCAGCGGCACCATCAGGTTGATGGGCGGGAAATGCATCACTGCCTCCCTCAGGATATCGGCGCTGACTACATACATCGGCTGGGGCGGCAGCAGGTTATAGAGTCCCTCCAGAAATTGTCGCAGCCCGGCTGCGGTATGCAGGTCGCCGGGCAGGATTTGGCCCAAGAGTTCCTCGGTCTGCGCCATGAAATCCTCCACCGCCGCCACATGCTGGGCGGGACTGGCTTGCCGGTTCACCTGCAGCCCCTCATGGACGAACTGGTCGAATTTATCCTCATAAAGGCGGCGCAGGTTCCGAAATACGGCATCGACGTTTACCACCCGTTTATCCAATCCCATGATCTTCTTGGGAGCTACCACCGGTTCGCCGGGCACGTACTCCATATACCCCATGGGCACCAGGGGCGGTTTGCTGGTCTCGACGTGGTCCAGCCATTGCCGGTTGAGGCGGGGTTTCTGGCGCCAGGCTTCCTCGGTCAGGCTGCGGCGCATCAATTCTATCTTGCCCAGCAGCATGGTATCCTGCTCCGCCGTGGGACAACCGGCGATAAGCCGGCGGTGGTCATTCAACTGGTTGGCATAGGCCGCAATCCGGCCATTGTATATGCCGGTCAGCACATCCAGTTCCCCCTGGCGCTGCTCCTCCGGCCCAAAGGTGTAGGCCAGCAGCAGGTTGTGGACACAATTTATCCAGAGCCGGTCGCTCAGATCGAATTGCTCCGCCGGCCTGGCCAGGGCCTCATTCATCTCCTGGACCACGTGCGCCGGCAGGCTGCGGGCAGCTATTTCTTCGTAATCGGCGGCCACCCGGGCCAGGTTTTCCAGTAGTTCATCCAATGGGTACCTGATCCTATCCGGACGGCCAGTCTCGCTGCGGGTGACGATGTCGGCCACCCTTATAATGAGCCGGTCCCGCAGCCACACCGCGCTGTCCCGGCGGATGCACTCGAACACGCTGGCGGCCGTCTCCTGGAAGATGCGGTTGCGCCGTTCCAGGTTGCGGGGACGCTTGATCCCGCCCAGGTTGACTTCACAGAGGGCCTTGTTCCAGACCAGGGCCCGGGTCACCAGCCAAAAGTCAAAACCATAGCCGCCGATGGTATCGGTCCAGAACTTGGCCTCCCCGGCCAGTTCCTCGATGAAATCATGGGAGATGGCATAGACCCCGCCCAACGGGTCGCTGACCCGAAATCCATAGAATGATTCCAGGATGGGCGCGGCAAAATGAAAGGCCATGCTGTCGATGCCGGCATATCTTTTCAGGCTGGCCAGCACCACATCGTACATGCCTTGGATGGGACTGAGCATGCTGTCCAGCCATCCGATGTCGAAACCCGGCCCCGCCTCGGTGCCCATATTGGCGCTGAAGACCAGCAGATCTGCCTCCAGGGCATCGGCTATTTCCAGGAAGGCGCGAATACACATGCCGCGCCCGTTGGCTTCAGGCGGCATAAGGAACTGCAGGTGGGGGTGACTGAGTGCCAGGCCCTCGATCTCCCGCAGCACTGCTTCGCTGCTGGCGTCCCCCGCACAGACGATCAATTGCTGTTTACCGATCCAGGTATGTAGGGCCTCATCGATGGCTTTCAATACCTGGGGCAGGGCTTCTGTTTCATTATAGAAAGGGATCCCGATCACCAGGTGGGAATTGCTATATGGTTCGAGGAGGGGCAGGATGCTCTTCATCTTGGCATCGAAGGCCGCTTCTTTGATAGTATTAGCCAAAATACACTAATCCCCCTTGTTCAAACAAATAATGTCCTTCTCCATTATTATGTTCGAACTGGGGGGATTATAGTACGATGCCCGGTTTTTAAACCATTTTGTTAGATCTGGCCCAGCAGCTCCTCCAACTGGTCCAGCAGTTTGCCGAAGTATTCCAGTGCGTCACTGACCGGTTCGGGGGTCAGCAGATCCACCCCGGCCTTTTGCAGCAGATTGATGGGGTAGTCGCTGCCTCCCGACTTCAGGAAATCGAGGTAACGCTCCACCGCCGGCTGGCCCTCATTTTTTATCTGTTCCTTCAAGGCGGTGGCGGTGGCGAAACCGGTGGCGTATTTGTAAACATAAAAGGCTGAATAGAAATGGGGTATGCGGGACCATTCCAGGGGGATGTATTCGTCCATTACCATTTCGGGCCCATAATAGAGGGTGTTCAAGTCCCGGTATATTTCTTTTAGCAGTTCGGGGGTCAGGGCTTCGCCGGCTTCGGCTTGGGCGTGGATCATCTTTTCGAACTCGGCGAACATGGTCTGGCGGTAAACGGTGCCGCGGAACTGCTCCAGGTAATGGTTGAGCAGATAGATCTTCTCCCTGGGGTCGCTGCTCCGGGCCAGCAGGTAGTCGATCAGCAGGGACTCGTTGACGGTGGAAGCCACCTCGGCCACGAAGATCGAATACTGGCTGTACACGTAGGGCTGGCTGCGGTTGGAGTAGTAGCTGTGCAGGGAATGACCCATCTCGTGGGCCAGGGTGAACATGTCATCCAGCTTGTTGTCGTAATTCATGAGGATGTAGGGGTTGGTATCGTAGGCCCCCCAGGAATAGGCGCCGCTGGTCTTGCCCTGGTTCTCGTAAACATCTATCCAGCCATCGCGGAACCCGCTCTCCA